>JAYEGV010000069.1:0-2396 GCA_034659235.1 Methanobacteriota archaeon | reverse complement strand
TCGATTCCATCCTGATCACAACCGCAGCAACGATCACGACCGATGCAATCAAATTCGCAGTCGATAACAACATTGATATCGTATTCCTTGACCATTTCGGAGATCCTTATGGCAGGGTCTGGCACAGTAAACTCGGAAGCACGACTCTCATCAGAAGGCGGCAGCTTGAGACCTCCGGCACGATCAAAGGATTTAACATGGCGAAGGGGTGGGTGGAGGCGAAGGTCGATAGCCAGATCGATCTACTTAAGGATCTCAAGAAGAACCGCCCGGATACGAAGGAACAGATCGAGTCTCACATCAAAAGCATAATCGAATTGAAGCGCGAACTTGCAGCGATGAAAGGGGTCATGGAACAGAAGAGGGACCGGCTGATGGGGCTCGAAGGAATGTGCTCGCGGGAGTATTTCGGAGCCATATCCAGCATCATGCCGGAAAAGTGGAGGTTCGGAGGGAGAAGCAGAAATCCTGCGGAAGACGGGTTTAACTGTCTTCTGAACTACGGGTACGGGGTCCTGTACTCGAAGGTTGAGAAAGCGTGCATCATAGCTGGTCTTGACCCTTATGTCGGGATCACTCACACCGACAACTACAACAAGAAGTCGTTTGTCTTTGATCTGATCGAACCGTTCCGCACTCATGTTGATCGGACGGTGGTGTATCTGTTTTCAAAGAAGAAGGTGAAGGAGGAGTTCTTTGATGCTGTTCCCGGCGGTTTTGTGCTGAACAAGGAGGGGAAAGCCGTGCTTATTCAAGCGATCAACGAGACGTTCGATAAGAAGATACCGTATCGTGGCAGGAATGTCAAGACCGGGAACACGATCCGGTACGAGTGCCACAGGATCGCCAATGGTCTGATAAAAGGAGGGTGAAAAGGTAAATGCTGGTCTGGGTGATCTATGATATATCAGAGGATAAAATCAGAAACAAGGTGAGCCGGCTCTGTCTCGATTACGGTCTGTACCGGGTGCAGAAGAGCGTCTTTCTCGGAGACCTGAACGGGAACGAGCGGGATTCCATTGCACTGCAGTGTGAGGAGGTCGTCGATCTCGATACCGACTCCGTGTACATCTTCCCGATGGATGATAAGTCATTTAAGAAGGTTAAACTGATAGGGCAGGCTTTTGACAGGGATCTGGTGAGCGATGAGGTTATCACAAAGTTCTTTTGAGGTGCGGTTGAATGTCGGGGTCTGAATCCGAAACCATAATCACGATCTCTGATGTGCTCGAATTCCTGTTCTGCCCCCGGTTCATCTATTTCATGCACTGTCTCGACATACCACAGCATCAAGAGATGCGGTACAAGGTGCTCAAAGGGCGCGATGTCCATGAGATGCGGCGTGTCACGAACATCGATTACGCGAGAAAGAAGATTGATTGTGTGCGTAAGGAGAGGCAGGTCTTTATTGCGTCGAAGAAGCATCATATCAAGGGGATTGCTGACGAGGTTCTGTTTCTCGGGGATGGGACGGCGGCTCCGCTTGAATATAAGTTTGCGGAGTACAAGGATCGGATTTTCAAGACATATAAATATCAACTGGTGCTTCAGGCGATGATGATCGCTGATAACTACGGTGTCGAGGTGAACAGAGGGTACATCTGCTATACGCGGAGCAACAATCTGGTCAAGCAGATTGATTTTAAGAAGAGGAATTTTGATAAAGCTATTGCGATAATTATGGATATTCTGGAGATTATTGAGAAGGGTTTTTATCCGGAGAAGGCGAAAAGTGGTGTAAAGTGCGTTGACTGCTGCTATCGCAACATCTGCGTGTGAATTCTTGTGTTTATAAGCGGTTCGATAAGAACGCGACAAGAATTCGAGTCTCGAAAAAGAGGCACGCAGAAGCAATATCTCGGCGAAACAGTGGTCTGGCGCGCAGAGTCGCAGGGCGGCATCCACTAAAACAAGGATTGAAACTAGTATCTCCTGTATGTCATGGTTCTTTCTCCGGGTCGCAGGGCGGCATCCACTAAAACAAGGATTGAAACTTCCCAGTCGTGAATGAGTAGGCTGTGTCTGCGCAGCGTCGCAGGGCGGCATCCACTAAAACAAGGATTGAAACGCTGCATGCCCGGAGCTGTTCTCGATAGTCGTAATGTCGCAGGGCGGCATCCACTAAAACAAGGATTGAAACACAGGTTACCTGGTGGTAATTTCCATCGAGGCAGAAGTCGCAGGGCGGCATCCACTAAAACAAGGATTGAAACGATAAGTCCGTCTTTTTCCATTTTTTGGAGAATGCGGTCGCAGGGCGGCATCCACTAAAACAAGGATTGAAACGTGAGCGATCGCGCACACTTCATCACCGACCATGTATTGTCGCAGGGCGGCATCCATTAAAACAAGGATTGAAACGCCATCTGCGAGTGCCTCCATGCACTGCCCGACAT
>JAYEGV010000068.1:0-2396 GCA_034659235.1 Methanobacteriota archaeon | reverse complement strand
GGTTACACAGAGATTGGTTAAGTTCAAGTATCGTGGCTGATACAGACCACACTGTATTGAGGTGATGCGATCTGCATGATAGGATTACGATATCTGTGCTGACTTGCCACAGCGAACTTGCCGAAGCACATGGTAAGATAGACACAAAATCGCTACATACAGGCTCTGTACTTAAGTGCGGGGTATAGTGACTTTAGATTCCAAATAGGCATGAAAACTATCAAATAGTGAGGTGAATCGGTCATGACAAATCTTGGGTTCAAGAAGCTAACGGTAGATAATTGGCTAGAGCCTGACAAGGTTTCGTCCTCATTTGTAGGTATCTCAACTGTTGATGGACAAGTCCATACTATTTCCGGTAATGAGTGGGTGAGCTGTATTCTCAAACCCAATCTTATAGAAGCGGTTCCCACAGAAATCCGAGCACTGTTTGAAGTAGCACGAAGTGCACTTGCTTATGGTTATTTCTTTTATCCGCTATACACATTGGCTGGAGAGCAATTGTTTCGGGTGGCTGAAACTGCAGTTAATCTTAAGTGCAAAGAGATGGGAGCGCCTAGATCCAAAGACACGTTCCAACAAAAAGTAAACTATCTTATACAAATCAAAGCCATCCCCCAACAGAAAAAAGAAACATGGAATGCAATTCGACGACTCAGAAATATAGCTTCGCACCCAGAACTTCAGCCTATTCTTCCTCCAGGACCGGTGATCGGTATAGTAGAGGGCATTGCAAATGAGATTAACTCTTTATTCAGCGGTGCATAGCTTGACTTTGTCACATTTCAGGACAAATCAATCGCTAGCGGCGGTATAACCTCAAACAGTTTGGAAAAACAAACCAACACCATGTGCTTGAATAGGTGGCCAATCTAACAAGGTCAAGATAGTTGGATCAATTTTGATGCATCGAAATTCATTCCGGTGTTCGTGACTCATGGATGGTGGCAGTCAGGAACTCATAAATTGGTATCGTGCAGACATTTTTGCATGGCTCACATGCTCCTATCACCTCACACCATCGGAGGCGGAAGAGTTCGCGGGCACCCATTTATGCGCGGTGCAGACACAAAAGATGATGCGGGCCGATCCTTGCCTCACCACCCCACTTTTTAGGTCGGATCGATACCTTTTTATGTTATCAGTTGCATAAATAGTGGTAAAGGTGTGTGTGAGATGACAAAGAAAGCAATGATTATTCTATTCGTAATACTTGCATTAGTGGCGAGTGTCATTGGATCGGGATGTGTCGATCAGGGGAAGACAGTAGATGTCGGGTTCCGGGATGGGAGCTACCAGCAGTACAAACATGTTGAATCATGGAATGTAGTTGAGAAGGGGGTACTTTCTGACACCGTTGACCTGCATTTCACAGATGGGCGGACATTGAGACTGCATTATGTGACATCTATAGACATAATCGAGCAGTGATTACTGATGGGGGGCAGGACTCCGAACCTACTGCAGGCGGCGTCAATGTGAGGCGGTTTTACTATCTGGAATGAGTTCAGAAACTATAGCACAGAGGGACGCAAGAGTTGAACAATGACTCTCTGTTGAACCTCTGTGATTAATCTTCTTTGCCATGACCCGTATCATCGTAATATCGGACACGCACGACCACAAGCTGCCAGACACATTGATCCCGCTGCTCGAAGATGCAGATATGATCGTACATGCCGGAGATTTCATGTCTGTAGCATGTTACGAGTATCTGGATAGCATCAACGAGATGGTCGCAGTTTGCGGCAATTCGGACTGCGCGGAACTGAGGAAGTATCTGCCAGAGCGGATGATATTTGATGTGGAAGATATCACGATCGGAGTGGTTCATGATGGGCAGTTATCCCTGAATGGCACCTGCGGGCTGTGGTACCTTGCAAAGGAACTCGAGGTCGATGTGCTGATCGTCGGGCATCTGCACACCCCGTTTATTGAAGAGTCGGATGTGCTCATTATGTGCCCTGGCAGCCCGACTGTTCCGAGGCTTGCGGACCGGTCTGCAATCGAGCTGGTGATTGAAGGGAATCGTGTTCACGGGCAGGTGATCTCGCTTGGGATGGGCACGTGTTTGTTGGGTGAACAACGTTAAAAATCAAACAGCGATGTCTGCGGTTTTTTCTCTGGTTTCTTTGGTTCCTTCTCTGGTTTTTCTGGCTCCACACGTACCTTCTCTTCATAAGAACCAAATCCACCAAATATCTCGATATCCTCAGAAGCTTTGTCTTCGATTAATGCCTGCGCTTCCTGATAAATCGTTTTCACCTTCTTTGTATCCTTCTTGCTGCCGGTCACATAAGCGATCTCGCTGGTATCAAGATTCATCCGCGCTGCGAGATGTACCGCATAATCATGATCTGCGAACAACATCCTGATGAAAGGAAGGAAGTTCAAAC
>JAYEGV010000067.1:7259-12442 GCA_034659235.1 Methanobacteriota archaeon | reverse complement strand
CGATCAAGCGCATCTTTTGCTCTTTTCCGCACATCCTCAGGTATGGTAACGACATATTCAAGATTCTCAAGCGAACGAACCACTTCAGAGATTGTGACCATCTTCATAGGAGGGCAGATCGTGTAATCAGAGACTGCATAGAATCGTTTCTCTGGAAATTCCTTTTCCAATCTGTGCAGCATTCCTGATTCGGTTCCGATGATGAACTCGTCCGAGCGCGTTGCCGCAACATGTCGGATCATCCCTTCGGTTCCATACACTCCATCTGCGAGATCGATTGTTTCCGGTCTGCATTCAGGATGCACGAGCACATCAGCGTTCGGATGTCTCTTCTTCGCATCAGTGATATCAGATGCGAGGATCTGATGGTGTGTCGGGCAGTACCCCTCCCACGGCATGACTTTCTTATCTGTGAACCTGGCAGCATAGAGCGCAAGATTCTTATCAGGCACAAAGATGATCTCCTCACAGTCAAGCGAGTTCACAACCTCGACCGCATTTGCTGAGGTGCAGCAGATATCGCTCTCTGCTTTCACTGACGCGCTCGTGTTCACATAACATACCACATCAGCATCCGGATATGTTTGTTTCATCCTGACCAGCTCCTGCTCTGTGATCATCGCAGCCATCGGGCATCTGGCATCGGTATCCGGGATCAATACCATCTTATCAGGGCTCAGTATGGCTGCGGATTCTGCCATGAAATCGACGCCACAGAAGAGGACCACATCAGCATCGGTCTCTGATGCCTGTATGCTCAAAGCGAGCGAGTCTCCAACGAAATCTGCGATATCCTGAATCTCAGAGCGCTGGTAGTTATGTGCAAGAATGACTGCATCTCTCTTCTGTTTCAACTTCATGATTCTTTCGATCATGCTGGTTTTTTGGTGTACATTCGTTATAAATCGACGGGAACACCATGCGATCAGATAACCTTTAATAATCCGGAATGCACATTGGATGATGCGTGTCCCGATGTGGTAGCGGATATCCTTAGGGCCTGCGGAGCCTTAGACCCGGGTTCGATTCCCGGTCGGGACGCTTGTAAGGAGAATAAATCATGAAATGGCAAGGAGATTCAAGACGCAAGAAAAGCGGCGGAAGGATCGTCAGATCTCGTGGAAAACGAAGGTTTGAGATGGGTCGTGAGCCCGCTGACACCCATCTTGCACCGGTGCGCAGCAAAAAGATACGTACATTTGGCGGAAACCAGAAGATACGTCTCTTCAGATGCGATGTAGCGAACGTGACCAATCCAGAGAATGGCACAACCCAAAAATGCACGATCGAGACAGTCGAGGGGAATCCTGCAAATCAGTACTATACCCGTCGAAATATCATCACAAAGGGAGCGACCATCAAGACGAGTCTTGGTTCAGCAAGGGTAACCAATCGACCAGGGCAGGAAGGGGTCGTCAACGCTGTGTTGATGTAGCAAGAAAATCTTAATATGCATGAATGCATTGGATCATCAGTGAACGATACCGCAGTCCTTCGGATTTCCGTCATGATCAGTTATGGAAGGGCTCGTAGCTCAGTTAGGCAGAGCACCGGGCTTTTAACCCGATGGCCAAGGGTTCAAATCCCTTCGAGCCCGTCATATTATGTTTTTGCGGAGGGATTCACATAGGATTCAGTATACTCGACCATATAATGGTCCCGGAACATCGGGTACTCGATGATGATGAGATAGAGGAAGTATTGAGTAAATACAACATTGAAAAAGAGAAACTGTCCAAGATATTGACAAGTGATCCGATAATAAAAGAGATCGGTGCAAATGCAGGCGATGTTGTAGAAATCACAAGAAAGAGTGAGACTGCTGGCGAATCTATGTTTTATCGTCTTGTAATCGAATGAGGGAAGCATGTTAGATCGGAAAAAATTATCAAAGAGCTATTTTGCCAAGAACAAGATAGTGCAACACCAGATCGATTCATTCAATGAATTCGTAAATCATGGTCTTCAGAAGGTTGTCGATGAGATGGGCGTTATTGAAACCGAGATCAGTGGCGCCGATGAGGGTGCAGAGACGTATGTTCGTCTTGGCACGGTCTCGGTCGGGTATCCTGTGGTGAAGGAGGCTGATGGAGCGGTTGATCGATTGTTTCCATCCGGTGCGCGGCTGCGCAATCTCACATATTCGGCGCCGATCAATCTTGAGATGACCGTTGTGCAGAATGGAACAGAAAGCGATCCGAAGAGCGTGGAGATCGGAGTCCTGCCGATTATGCTGCGATCAAGGGTTTGTAACCTGTATGGACTATCAGATAAAGAATTGCGAGAGTATGGCGAAGATCCGCTCGATACTGGCGGATATTTCATCACCAACGGCACCGAACGGGTGATCATGACGCTCGAGGATCTTGCGCCGAACAAGATCATGACTGAGATAGAGACCAAGTACGGGGATGAGATTGAGATTGCCAAGGTCTTCTCAGAGAGGCACGGATACCGGGCATTGACCGTGGTCGAGCGTGGGCGTAAATCAATACTTGAGATATCATTCCCATCGGTTCCGGGACGTATCAATTTTGTCACGCTTGTTCGGGCACTCGGACTTGAGACAGACTCTGACATCGTAAAAACAGTATCAGATGATCCGGAGATTCAGGAATTCATGTCAGAAAATCTCGAAGCGGCACATAATCTTGGGGTATTTACAAAGGATGATGCGCTTGAAGAGATCGGAGGTATCGTTGCGGCAAGGCAGGCGAAGGAGTACCAGACACGGAGAATCGGCTATGTCCTCGATCGATATTTACTCCCGCATCTTGGCAATGAAGAGAAAGATCGGCTGGTAAAGGCTCATTTTCTGGCAAGAATGGCTGAAGCCTGCTTTGAGCTTGCTCTGAAACGAAGAAGCGTGGATGATAAGGATCATTACGCAAATAAAAGATTAAAACTTGCAGGAAATCTGATGGAAGACCTGTTCCGGGTCTCGTTCAACCGGCTTGCAAGAGATATCAAGTATCAGATAGAACGCGCAAGCATGAGGAAACGTGAACTGAACATCATGACCGTGATACGCCCTGACGTGCTCACCCAGCGGATCGTTTACCCACTTGCAACAGGAAACTGGGTTGGCGGACGTACTGGTGTGGCGCAGTTGCTCGATCGCACCGATCATATATCATCGTTATCCCACCTGCGCAGGGTAATCTCGCCATTATCGAGAACACAGCCACATTTCGAGGCAAGGGACCTGCACCCAACGCAGTGGGGCAGATTGTGCCCATCCGAGACGCCGGAAGGTCCGAATTGCGGTCTTGTAAAGAACTTTGCCCAGATGGTGGAACTGTCCACAGGAATCGAGGATGTTGAAAGCATCAAGAACGAGTTGTATGCGTATGGCGCGGTTGCCGTATAAGAGGTTTGACCAATGACAGGTAAGATATTTTTAAATGGCGAACTGGTCGGCACTCATGAAAATCCTGATGAACTGGTGCGCGAGATCAGGAGGGGCAGAAGGCAGGGTGCAATAACCAGTCAGCTCAATGTTGCGCTTCAGGGACGCGATGTGATCATCAATACCGATATGGGCAGGGCTCGTAGACCGCTGATCGTGGTGGAAGGTGGCAGACCGCTGATAACCGAAAAGCATATCGGACAACTCGAAAGACGCGAAATCGATTTCGATGGTCTTGTATCACAGGGCGCAATCGACTATCTCGATGCCGAAGAGGAAGAGAATGCATTAATCGCTATAGGTGAAGAGGATATAACATCAGAGCATACCCATCTCGAGATCGATCCATCCCTGATTCTTGGAATATGCACGGGCATGGTCCCGTTTCCGGAGCATAACGCATCTCCGAGAAACACGATGGGCGCTGCCATGGTCAAGCAGTGCATCGGAATTCCGGCATCAAACGTCAAACTGAGACCTGATACTCGCGGGCACATCCTTCATTATCCGGAGTGTGCGATTGTGAACACGCCAACGGCACATGCGATCGGTGCGGATGATCGCCCCGCGGGTCAGAACTTTGTTGTTGCGGTATTATCGTTCGAAGGTTACAACATCGAGGATGCGCTCGTGGTGAACAAAGGCTCAATCGAACGCGGGCTCGGGCGCAGTGATTTCTTCAGGACACTCGAAGGAGAGGAGCAGCGGTATCCTGGCGGGCAGGAGGATCGATTCGAGATCCCTGACGCTGAGGTCAGGGGCGCAAGAGGCGAGGACGCTTATGCACATCTGGACTCGGATGGTCTGATCAATCCGGAAACGGTTGTCGGTCATGGGGATGTTCTCATCGGAAAGACATCTCCACCAAGATTCATTGAGGAACCAACCGAACTCGGGCTTGCTCCACAGGAGCGCCGGGAAAACTCAGTAACCATGCGATCAAACGAGAAAGGGATCGTGGATACGGTGATCATAACCGAATCTTACGGAACCAGGCTTGCTAGGGTGAAGGTCAGGGATCAGCGAATACCAGAGATCGGGGATAAATTCGCATCAAGGCACGGACAGAAAGGGGTCATCGGGTTGATCGTCCCTTATGAGGACATGCCATTCACCGAAGAGGGAATCGTTCCTGATCTGATCCTCAATCCACACGCAATCCCATCGAGGATGACCATCGGGCATGTGCTCGAGATGATCGGCGGAAAGGTTGGTGCGCTCCAGGGAAGAAGAATCGATGCCACTGCCTTTTCAGGTGAGACCGAGGACGAGTTGCGTGCTGCGCTGCAGGAATGCGGCTTTGCGCACACAGGAAAGGAGGTGATGTACGATGGCGTCACTGGTGCACAGATTCAGGCTGATATATTCATCGGTATCATCCTGTACCAAAAACTCCACCACATGGTCGCATCCAAGATTCATGCGAGATCAAGAGGACCTGTTCAGGTACTGACACGTCAGCCAACCGAGGGACGCGCAAGAGAAGGCGGTCTCAGATTCGGAGAGATGGAGCGAGATGTCCTGATCGGGCATGGCGCAGCACTCTCACTAAAGGAACGACTGCTTGATGAATCAGACAAGGTGACAGAACTGGTCTGCAGAAACTGCGGGATGATTGCTACCTTTGATCGGAGAAAGAATGTCGCATTCTGTACCAACTGCGGCGCTGAAACCGAGATATACCCGGTGGATATGAGTTATGCATTCAAACTGCTGCTCGATGAGATAAAATCGCTTGGTGTTGCTCCAAGGCTGGAACTGGAGGATGCTGCGT
>JAYEGV010000067.1:0-7159 GCA_034659235.1 Methanobacteriota archaeon | reverse complement strand
TTCTGTACCAACTGCGGCGCTGAAACCGAGATATACCCGGTGGATATGAGTTATGCATTCAAACTGCTGCTCGATGAGATAAAATCGCTTGGTGTTGCTCCAAGGCTGGAACTGGAGGATGCTGCGTGATAGACATGATTGCGGTTGGGAACATTCATTATAAATAAAAATAATGGCGATCCACCCAATCGAATACAGGTACGGAACAGAGGAGATGAAGCAGGTATGGAGCGAGGAGACACGCCTCCGTAAACTGCTCTATGTGGAAAGTGCGCTTGCGAGGGCTGAATCTGATGTGGGATTGATTTTGGCGGAGGATGCGGGTGTTATCGCAGAAAGCATAGATCAGGTCTCACTTTCCCGGGTGAAAGAGATCGAGGATGAGATCCATCATGATGTTATGGCTCTTGTGCTCGCTATCTCAGAGCAGTGTGGCGATTCTGGTAGATGGGTACATTTTGGTGCGACCTCGAGTGATATTCTCGATACCGCAACCGCGCTCCAGATGCGTGATGCGATAGATATCCTCAGAGAGAAATTATATCGATTGCTTGATATACTTCTCAAGCAGTCTGATGCCCATAAGCAGACGGTCTGCGCCGGACGCACACATGGACAGATCGGCGTCCCGACCACTTATGGGATGAGGTTTGCGATATGGGCGTGCGAGATCAACCGGCATATCGAACGGCTGGATCAACTGAGTCCGAGAATCGTCGTTGGCAAGATTGGCGGTGCTGTCGGGACGCAAGCCTCGTTTGGAGAGAACGGAATTGCGGTTCAGAAGAAGACGATGGAATATCTCAACCTCGGATCGGTCGAGGTCGCAAACCAGATTATTCAGCGTGATCGACATGCAGAGTTCGTGCTGTGGATGGCAAATACCGTGACGACACTGGATAAGGCATGCACAACGATCAGAAACCTGCAGAGAAGCGAGATCGCAGAGGTCGAGGAGGGATTCGGAAAGCGACAGGTCGGATCCTCAACCATGCCGCACAAGCGCAACCCGATCAAATCAGAGCAGGTATGCGGACTTGCAAGAATCGTCAGGGCGATGGTTGAGCCGGAACTTCTGAATAACACGCTGTGGGATGAAAGAGATCTGACAAACTCATCGTGCGAACGAGTTGTCTTCCCGGAAGCGTGCATACTCACAGACCATCTGATCAACCTGACAACAAAAATTATAAGTAATTTGAAATTTTATCCGGAAAATATTAAACGGAATCTTGATCTTCTCAAGGGATTGAATATGGCAGAGTCTGTCATGATCGCGCTCGCAAAGCAGATCGGCAGGCAGGAAGCGCACAGGATCATCAGGGATTGCTCGATGGAAGCACGCGAGAGCAGAAGGAATCTTAGGGATGTGCTGCTGGAACGAGAGGATGTTAATCTTGATGCGGATGAGATCGAGGCAGCGATGAATCCGTACCGGTATATCGGAACAGCAGTCGAGCAGGTAGATATGGTAGTTGCGAGATTGCAAAAACGGGTGCGGGCTTATAAGATGTGAGCAGAGAAGCGTAATGCTCATATTCATCGCATTTTTCACTGGTTAAGCAGGATTCGAGTATGAAGGAAACCCTGAAATATTATACTCTGCCGCTGGCAGGTACTATGATTTTACTGTGCGTTATTATAAATATCCAAAAACTACTTATGTGATTTCTGTGATATTAACATATAATAATCACGGGGGATAGTATGCAGACTGATAACAAACGTGATATTGATCACCACATAACAACGATGTTGAACGATATCCTCGCTCCTACAAACGATGCGGAGCTCAAAGGCGTGCTCAAGACGATCGATGTGCTCACAGATTATGTTGAACTTGAAAACGTATGCAGGATACTCGAAGATAATGTGTTGTACCGCGAAAACAGGGAGATTGCGCTGATGGCATTCGACATTCTCAGGAAGATGCACAAACATAGCCAGAATCAGCAATACGTTGAATCAACGATCACTGATGAGATGAATGAGACGCCTGAGTGTGTGGAAATCGAAACACCCGCTGATCTCGAAAGTATGGACGGTATGGTTGCGGAAGTAGCAACTGTCGAAGATGTCGAATCAGGAGATATGATCGAGACCGCAGATCAATCCGAAGACGACAACCAAAACCAGCCTCAGACCATGGATGAAGAAGAATTGCCGTCAGATTTTGAACTGAAAGCGCCGGAAATCAGCACCTTCATCAAACTTCCTGAATCGGAATTCGAACCTGAACCACTGCAACCGGTACCAGAGCTTCCTGATTCATCGGATCCGCTGGATGCTCTGGTTGAGGAGGACCCCGATTGGGATACCACCATCAACAGGATAAAAGAATTAAAAGATGTCTATGTGAATAAATAGAGCGCAATTTATTACTTACGCGTGAAACACTTTACTATAACACGATCTAACCGGTGTTATCAATGATCGAAGAGCGGTGGATTGTTCTGGCTGGCGAAGAAGCAGGTCCGAGATCAAACAAGATGGGCGGAATATGGGAGGTGATCGATGCAGAAGCAACCGCACTCGCATCACTGACAGAGTCTGATGACTTACACGAATCAAACATTCTGGTTCTTGGTCCGAACTACAGATACCCTGGTGCTGACTGGAACCTCAGTGTGAACAGGGTCACTGATATGAGTGAACTGGAACCGATGGAGATGGGCGAAGAACTTAAATCCGCACTCGATATTCTTGCAAAAGAGAATATCAGTGTTGCAACTGGCTCAAGAGCTGTCAATGATGTTAATATTGGTTATCTCCTCTTCGATTGCAATGAATTTGATTCGGTCATCACAGGATATGGTGACGAGGAGATGACGCTCTCCAATCGGGTAAAAAGGGAGGCTTATGAACTCGCTGGTCTGAACTCACTGGAATACGAGAAGACAGGGTATGGACGGGAATATACGCACTATCTCAATCTCTCTTATGCTATATCCGAGTTTGTGCGCGCATTTGTGACCATCGGTACAGAAAAGGCAAAGAAATACCATGATGAGGATATATCGCGGTTTGCGATATCTCTTCGGCCGAGAATCCACGTATCGCTCCACTGCCATGAGTTTGGTGTATTTTATGCGATTGCGAGACTGAAGAAACTGGGAATTCCAGCCAGAACGGTTGCAACCCTTCATGCGACCATTCCGGGAAGGGGATGGGGGTACCGATCGATCGAGAAGTTCTCAACAGGGGATGGCACATGGAGCGCATGGACGCCGGTCGGCAATGCGATGCTCGAATCGCTTGCAGGATGTGCAGATATAGTGACCTTTGTCGGGGATTCAACAAGGAAGGAGGCGAAGCTGTTCCATGGAATAGATGGCATGGTTGTGAGAAACGGCATCCATACGGATCGGTGGGAGATCGACTGGGATAAGAAGGATCGATGCAGGGAACACGTCCAGAATTTCCTTGCAGACAATCTCAAACGATTCGTTGGCGGAGATTTCAATCCGAAACACATCATCCCGATATTCACAATATCCAGAATTGAACTCGAGAACAAAGGATATCCTGATCTGCTGGATGCTCTGATAGTATACGATCGTCTGCTAAACAGCGAAGTTCTTGGTGGAGTTCTTGAGGACGATGTCAGGGTTGTTTGCTTTTTGATAACTGCTCATGGACCGAAATCAAAGGATAAACTTCCAGAAGGATTCCCGATCAATCTACCTGATGAGATTATAGTCGGCGAGGAACTCCGATTAAAAAAAATGGTTGAGGAGCGCGGACTGGGATGCGCGAATCTCGCAGCGGGCAGGAGGGTTGCAGCGATCCCGTATCCGCAGTGGGTCGGAAGGGATGATGGTGCGCTCGGACTCACAACCGATGAGTTGATGGCTGGCTGCGTCGCAGGTATATTTCCATCGAGATACGAGCCATTCCTGCTAACAGGACTCGAAGCTGGCAGGGAAGCAACTCCCAGCATCGTAAGCAGGATGTGCGGTTTCAGCGATGCATTAAAGAGCATAAAGCGGCTGGTTACGGTTGGCATGGGTGGTGTTGTGGTTGTGGACAACATCGATCTGTCATACACCGAGATCGTGGTGGATTATGCGCTTGCCATCGATTACTTCACGCGAACATTCCTGCAGGACCGGGTCAAGTACAGCCTGCTCGCAGAGGAAGCCTATATGCTTGCAAAGGCGATGAACTGGACAGACCCGATCAGCAAGTATTATACGATGCTGGTATGCGATAGATGAGTGAAAAATGGATGAACAACATAAGGAGGATGATAAGATGTACGCGATGATATTGGCATCGATTGCATTTGCGCTTTTTATAGTGTGCCCGAGGATGGCGGGGATGACGAGTATCATAGTAAATGCCACACAGACAAACATCGTTTATATATCGGTTATAGGAACGTTGATCTCTCTTCCATTGATTGTGGCTATGGTTCTAATTTTTAAGCAATATGGGCTGATAGCAGCGTTGGGATTTTGTATCCTGACAGACATCGGTGCAGCACTTTTTATGAGAGAGATAAGCCTTAAAGCTGGAGTAGAAACATTTATAATTGCCCTGTTCGTAATTGCTGGTGTTAGGGTTGCTTCAATGATCTCAAGTCATCTATCATAACGGATTCGGGTGCAACTTCACAGATCGTCAGGAACGATAAAAAGAATACCGATGAGGACAGAAGAACGAACATGCCTCATAAATGCACCAAATGCGGACACATCTTCGAGGATGGCTCAGCCGATATCCTGACCGGCTGCCCGGAGTGCGGATGGAACAAGTTCTTATACGTGCCAGCAAAGTCCGAAACCGAAGAGGTTACAGAAACAGAGTCGGATGAGCCAGAAACAGAAGAGAAAAAGGAACTGGAGGTGGAATCGATCCGTATTCTTGAAAAGGGGTCTTATGAATTGAATCTTAAATCGCTGCTCGACAGGGATGAGATCATCATGTCCGTAAAGGAAGATGGCAGGTATCTCGTACATCTGCCCTCTGTGTTCGAAAAAAGCAAGAAGGATCGGTGAACCATACATTTTTATCGCATCGAGATGATCTGATATGCGAATGTTATACCGTGCTGAGATCACCATACAACTGAAAGAGGGCATGCTTGACCCGGAAGGGGATACGATAACTCGTGCGCTCATGCATCTGGGTTATACTGTTACGAGCGTCCGCACAGCAAAGAAACTGCTGATTGAACTGGAAGCCGATGATAAAGAGGATGCTGCGGAAATGGTGGATGAGATGTGCAGAAGGATGCTTGCAAATCCTGTGATCCACAATTATTCGATCGAGATACAATGAAGTTTGCAGTAATCAGATTCGGCGGAAGCAATTGCGATCTGGATGTGCATCGCATCTTGAGCGATCTTCTCGACATATCCACTGATATGGTGTGGTATAAGGACTCAATAAAGGATTATGATGGGATCATAATCCCTGGAGGATTCTCTTATGGCGATTATCTGCGTGCAGGTGCGATTGCAGCCAGAACACCGATCATGAACGCGGTCAGACGCCTTGCTGATGAGGGTAAGCCTGTTCTCGGGATATGCAATGGATTTCAGATCCTTGTCGAGGCAGGACTTCTTCCAGGCGCGCTCTGCACAAACGTTTATCCGAAATTCTGCTGCAGATGGGTCAATCTGCGCGTTGAAAATACAGGTACCGCATTCACATCGAATTTCAGGGAAGGAGAGATCGTGAGAATGCCGATTGCACACCGGGAAGGCAATTTCTTTGTGGATGATGCTACGCTTCATATCTTGAATTCACATCAGAGAATCGTATTTCGGTATGTTGACCCGGATGGAAATGCGGTGGCTGATGCCAATCCGAACGGCTCGGTAGAGAATATCGCCGGAATTGTGAGTGAGAAGGGGAATGTTCTCGGGATGATGCCGCATCCTGAGCGCGCTTCCGAATCAGTGCTCGGATCGGATGATGGGCTCCGGGTCTTCGAGTCGATGGTCGGGTATGCGGAACGGGTGTGAGATCATTTGAAGGCTGTCAAGAAAACTAACTTGTTGACATTATGGGTGGTTTTGGCTGCGGGTATGGCTCGGTGATATGAGTGTACCATCCTATTCCACTAACAGGTTCCTGCGAAGTCTTATTAGCACTGGTCACCTGAATATCCTTGAGAGGTGTCACAAACCCGATGGATGAAAGTACGTCGTTTGAGATGATAGACAGAATCATACAGGAGAGCATACGCCCTGTTCTGAAAGCCGATGGCGGTGACATCACTCTGATAGATTTCAGGGACGGGGTTGTGAAGATCGCTCTTGAAAAGACCCGCGTCCCGGTCACATTCAGCAATTTCCTGGTGACATTCAAAGTCAGGACAGGTTGTTCATGTGGCAGGTGTCCAATACCATCGGTGGCTATACGGGACGGTGTTTTGAAGCGGTTGAAGGAAGAGATGCCGGATATCCTGAACGTTGAGGTTGTTCATTAGTACCTTACGACTGGGACCGCGTTTTTCGGTACAATAAAGTATGCAGCGTCTTGAGTTCTGCTCATACGCAGCCTGAACCCACAAAAATCATCGAATGGTTGTCATGTATGCTACTGCTGGAGTTACGCTTATGCGAACTCGTTGAGCGTGGTCGGCGCATCATCCGCCTGCTCAAACTCGCATTTGAATACCTTTCATTCAAGTCCGTTCTTTTTGAGTAGTGTTCGTATTATGGCTGGCATGCTCTGGTGTGCACAATACCCCGCGAACCCTCACAAGTTCTGTGTACCGGTGCCGTGCAAGGCAGACAAAGATATAATCATCTCTAAAGCCAGTATGTTCTAAAAAAGAGACAGAACCATGCTCACAAGCACATACATCCACATACCCCGCATCGGACGCACAACCGAACACAGGATATGGTCATGCGGCACCAGAACATGGTCCGAGTTCGCAGAACATCAGGATGAGATATCCATATCTTCCGCCAAAAAGACAGCCATCATCGCCGGGATCGACGAGTCCGTGCAGCGCCTCATTGCACTCGACGTCGAATTCTTTGCGAAATCGCTTCCAAAGTCCGAACACTGGCGCGCATACAGCGATTTTAAGGACAGAATTGCCTTTGTGGACATAGAGACCACAGGTCTCTCTCCGCACTATAACTGTCTGACAGTTGTTGGGATCTACGACGGTAAGAAGGCAAAAGTATTCGTGCGC
>JAYEGV010000066.1:0-2464 GCA_034659235.1 Methanobacteriota archaeon | reverse complement strand
TCAATGAAACGCCAATAAGAATCATCCTTGGTCTTCTTTTAGTGCTCTTCCTGCCCGGATATTCGCTGATCGCGGCGCTATTTCCGGGAAAGGATGATCTGGATGGAATCGAGCGGATCGCACTCAGTTTCGGGCTCAGTATCGCAGTTGTGCCGCTGCTCGGGCTGGCATTGAATTACACGCCGTTCGGGATCCGGCTGGTGCCGATACTCGTTGTGCTCTCTGTGTTCACGGTTTTGCTTGCTGTGATCGCGTATGTGAGAAGATGCGGGCTTCCGGAAGGGGATAGATTTGCACTCGTGATTAGGGAATTCGTATGAGAATCGCGATACCAAAAACAAGAGCAGAGATACAGTACCACCTCCGCGACCCCCTCCTGAAAAACTCCATCTTCATCATGCTCACATCAGTATCAGGCGCAGGCTTCGTGTTGACCGATGTTTGGAGATGTCTTTGGCATGGAAGAGAAAAGTTATAATAAAATCGTGATAAAGATGTACACATGGAGTTTAACATCATAATCGAGGTTGATGAAGATGGACGGTATGTGGTCGAGTGCACCGATCTGCCCGGATGTCTTTCGGAGGGGGACACTCTCAAAGAAGCGATCGAAAATATAAATGAAGCAATCGTTGGATGCCTCAAATCAAGGTTAAAAGTAGCTGGCGAGCAGATCAAAATACCATCGTTTCATCGTAAGCTCAGCATGTCAATAGACATCACCGGAACAACGTATGCGTAGATTACCAAGGGTCAGCGGTGATAAGCACGTCGCTGCCTTCAAAAGGGCTGGTTGGAAGGTGAACCACATTGAGGGGAGTCACCACATCTTGATAAAAGAGGGGAGTGATGTTCATTTGTCCATACCCGTACATAGGGGTAAGACGCTCGGTGTAGGTCTTTTGAAGAAGATCATCGTTAAAGCTGGTCTTACAAATGAAGAGTATATTGATCTTTTTTATGGGAGAAAGAGGCGATGACCTGCTGAGGTATGTGTATGAGAATCGCGATACCAAAAACGAGAGCAGAGGTGCAGTACCACCTCCGCGACCCCCCTTTTCAAAAACTCGTTCTTCATCATGCTCACTTCAATCTCAAGTGCAGGCTTCGGCTTCTTCTTCTGGCTGCTTGCTGCCAAACTCTACCCCGCCGGGGACGTTGGCATCGCAACCGCGCTCATATCCTCGATGGCTCTGCTGGTGCTTCTCTCCAGGTTCGGGCTGGACTTCTCGATCATCCGCTTCTTCCCGGGCGCCGACAAAAGCAGGATCTTCAGCACGTCTGCACTCATCACCACATTCTTCGCTGTAATCTTCGGTGCGATATTCATCGCAGGCGTGGACATCCTCTCGCCGGAACTTGGTCTCCTGAAATCGCCGCAAAACGCCGCACTCTTCCTGATCTTCCTTGCAGCAAGTTCTGTCACCGCGTTAACCGCCATCTCATTCATAGCAATCCGGAAAGCAGCATTCCAGTTCCTCCAGAGCATCATCGTCGGCTCAAGAATCCTGTTCCTGATTCCGTTAATCGCACTCGGAGCGATCGGCATCTTCGGCGCAGTCGGCATCTCGTTCGTGCTTGCGCTTGCGGCTGCGCTTGTTCTGCTTGTGCGGTCCGGGGTCAGACCCGGGCTTGTGATTGATCGCGGCTTTCTGAACGATGCCTTTCATTTCTCTGCTGGAAACTATCTTGCGGGTCTGTTTATCACGGGTCCGAACCTGATCCTGCCGATCATGGTGTTAAACGTGCTCGGAGCCGAGCAGGCGGCGTACTACTATATTGCGTTTGCGATAGCATCGCTTCTGTTCATGATCCCGAATGCGATCAGCACATCGCTCTTTGTCGAGGGCAGCCACGGCGAGGCACTGAAGAGGACTGCTGTGAAGTCGCTTGTTGTCATCTTCTCGCTGCTCGTTCCGGCGGCGGCTCTGCTGTATCTCTGCGGCGGCTGGGTGCTCGGGGTGGTCGGTGCCGACTATGCGGCTGGCGGGGCGGGGGTGCTGAGGGTGATGGTGGTGGCGAGTATTTTTGTCGGGGTGAATCAGGTTTATTTTGCGATCAAGAGGGTGCAGAAGGATGTGCGTGGGATTGTAGTGCTGAGCGGGTTGGTCTTTGGGATGGTGGTGGGCTTGGATATGTGTTCATGACGATGTACGGGGTTGTGGGGGTCGGGTATGCGTGGGTGGTGACTGGTTGCTGATAGGATAAGGTTTTATTAGGATGGGGGGTGAATATAAAAATAGCGATGCGAACGAAATGGAGGTTATGAGATGCAGGTTGCTACCAACAAGATGGTTAGAGCTCTCGAAGAGCAGACTTATATGTTTAAAGGGCATACGTTGAAAGAACTGGCGATAACAGTGAAAGATTATAGAGATTACTTGCAGTTAACAAAACGCGCGATTGTAAGCGATCTGGATCCTACGGCACTCTTGAGAAAATTGAGAACAAAAGGAGAGTTCTA
>JAYEGV010000065.1:0-2479 GCA_034659235.1 Methanobacteriota archaeon | reverse complement strand
GCTGATGACCTCAAAAGTGTCCGCTGTTATCAGAATGTATAATTTGACCTGTTGTGTCAGATCTACACAACAGACCTATCCGCATCGCACAAATCTCATCACTAATCGATCCAAGTATTTATGTATCATCTGGGTGTCATGATAGCAGAGGTTGATGTATTATGATGAGAAGATATCTGCAGCTACTTGTGCTTACCGCGTTGTTTTTATCACTGTCATGTGCCACAGTCGTTCAAGCAGGGAAATGGACTGAGAGGAATGATACTCCGTGTTCCGGTGGTTAGGTGAGGCTGTGGTTGGCACGGGGGATGGCATCTATGTTGCGCGATGCCCGTATGCAACAACTACCCCATCATTCTGGCGTTACGACCCTGATACCGATAGCTGGACATCAATGAACACTTCGGGGCTTCCATCCGGTGCATTCAGAAACGGCATGAGTATGGCGTGGGATCGTGACGATCACATATACGCTTTGTTTGGCGGCAGGTATAGTGATAGCAACAGGACACTGTTCTATCGCTACAGTATAACGAACGATGTTTGGGAGCAACTAACAGATACACCTCATGCGCAGGGGGCGGGTGATGCCATAACATGGTCAGAACATGATGATCAGGTCTACGCTTTGATTGGCAGCAATAAACACAAAACGAAGTTCGCACGTTACAGTTATGATTTGTGGGAGTTGTTGAACTTTAGCGACTCTAACTGGACTTGTACCGATGATGGAGCTTCGCTGGCTTCTGTTGGCGGATACCTGTATGCGCTGCGTGGTGAATATGATGAGCATGACCCGAACGGCAATTTTGCCAGATATCACATCCCCACAGCCAAATGGGAAGATATGCGCCCCATACCAGAGGGGAATGGTTCTGGTGTGGGGGACGGTGGATCACTGCTCTATATCGGTGATTGGATGAGCGAACATAACGATCACGTCTTCGCTCTCGGGGGGGGGGCGCGGATGAATCCCCTGGATACAATTTTTATCGATACAGCATCTCCTGCGACGGTTGGGAGCAGTTAAAAAACATCACGTGTCCGGTAGGCCACTACGTTGGAAATAGGCTTGGATATGCGAACAGCACCATCTACTACTGGCAGGGCTCACCACAAAACAGAACAAAATGGATTTGTGGAGGGGATGCATTCTACATGTTTGAATTTGAAGCAGACATCCTCAAAGGCGATCTGAACGGAGATGACCGGATCACCACAGCAGATGCAATCATCGCACTCCAGATGGTGGTACGCGGAGAGCATGACGACAATGCAGACATGAACGGTGATGGACGGGTCTCGTCAGTTGATGCGCTTATGATCCTGCAGGCGGCATAGGGATCGGTTAGGCTTAAGTATCTATGGCTTGATATATCAACTACCGTACATGATGCGATGCGATCCGTGTGGCAGGCTTGTAATAAGAATTTTAGAAATTGAAGATGATTAATATGGGCGATGAAAAATACTTCAATATAATATGTGGTTTGCTATTAGTTCTGTTAGTACCAGTTCTTTTGACAACTCTTGTAGATTATATAAATTCACTCCGCACGGGTGTGGATTCCAATTATTCAACTCTGACACTATTAGTCGCAGGAGTTGTAGCGTTCGCCACAATACGTTTAGTTAACTTAACATCTAAATATGCTAAATCAACAAAAGATATGCTCAATGAGCAGGTAAAATTGAGAAAAATAGCTTCCATTGAAAAGATGTTGGAGAATGTTTATAGCCCGATGGATAATACATTAACCGAATTTGAATTAACACTTAAGCCTTTTTCAACTGATAAAATTCCCGGTACCTATGACCACACATTTAAGGATTTGAATGATAAACTTTTCAAGATAAAAATGAACTATGGACATTTGTTTGATGATGATATAATAAAATACTATAAAGAAATATGGGACTCATGGCAACAATATTCAGATGCAAAAACTTTAGATAATTATAAAATTTTAAATAATTCTATTTACAAATTTCATGATATACTCAATATAAAGATTAAAAAGGAAAAAGAACACTTGCAAATTGCCAGGTGTTAAAAAACTCTGGCTTAAAGCAATTATGGGACTGCCTCTTCATTTGGGGTGGATAGGTGGCGGAGGATCAGGAGCACTGTTAAATGTGAACCTGTGCACATGACCACCATGCTCGTATCACCTACCCCATCGGAGGCAGAAGAGTTCGCTGGCACCCACAATTCATTGCGGCTGGGGCTGAAATGATGTGTTGCACTCAAGTACGTACCTATCTGCACCACACAACTACTTACACCGCACCTGGAACGAATCTATGCCCGTGCTTCGATCTCCACGGTGCCTGGATCCTGCATGCCCAGCAGGTTACACAGAGATTGGTTAAGTTCAAGTATCGTGGCTGATACAGACCACACTGTATTGAGGTGATGCGATCTGCATGATAGGATTACGATATCTGTGCTGACTTGCCACAGCGAACTTGCCGAAGC
>JAYEGV010000064.1:0-2481 GCA_034659235.1 Methanobacteriota archaeon | reverse complement strand
GGATACCGATCATCGGGTACAACGGCGGGATCAACCTCGTGGACCGGATCACGAACGCGATTCTGGATCATGGAGATGGGGTGTGATCGTGAGGTGCGAACAATGCCCGCTTCCGCGGCGCAAAAAGCCGCGGAAAGCTCCTTCGTGTCTCATGATCCTTGAACACTTCTTTTTCCACATATAATTAACGAGCCACATACAGCCCACATCCGAACCGATTCATTCGCAGAGGGGATGGAAAATGTAGGAAGAATATATATAAATACGACTATGATTCTCCGGCAAATCGCCCTGGTGATTCATGGCATATCCCGGATCACGGTTCATGGAGGCTCTGCCATCATAAATCCAAAGCAAAAGCGGAAAAAATAGCCGAAAAAATTTGACAGAGAACAGATAAGACGTTACAGCGAGTGGTGAAATCAGTGCCAAATGAGGTATGGAGCAGGCAGCAGGCATCGCTTGTCAACAGTTTTCTGACAAGTATCAAAGGGCTTTCAATTGGACAGAAAAACGTATCTGATGATGAAGAATCGCTCAAAAATACGGTGATATGCGATACATCGTAACAACCATGAATAAATTTATATACCTCTAACACGGTGATGCTTCAGAGGGATTATCATGTCTGTTATTATCGAGCAGTCGGCTCCAGTCAGACTTTCTGATGCGGTTCTGAAGCCGCGTGGAAGGGTTCATCCAAGTCCATCCACATGGCGGGATCAGGTTCTGTATTTTCTGCTTCCAGATCGGTTCAGCGACGGTCGTGAGGCTGAACGCCCGCTCTTCGATCGATCAGATCCAGAGCGGCACAGAGCAGATAAGCGCAGATGGATGGAAGGCGGAAAGGTCTTTCAGGGAGGCACAATCAGGGGCATTCAGAGCAAACTGAGTTATCTCAGGGATATTGGCGTTACAGCACTCTGGATCGGTCCTATCTGGCGTCAGCGCCCGGATATGGAGACGTATCATGGATATGGCATCCAGAATTTTCTTGATATCGATCCCAGATTTGGAACCCGTCAGGACCTCCGTGATCTGGTGGATGCAGCGCATGACATGGATATGTACGTGCTCCTGGATGTGATCTACAATCATTCCGGCAATAACTGGTTCTATTCGGATGCCACTAGAGATGCGGCTGAAACCATGCCGTATCGCTTCCAGCCGCCATACCCTTTCGCCGGATGGAGATCCAAAACAGGTCAGCGAATCGATCGGATCGCTGAGATCGATGATGGAGTATTGCCAGAGGAGTTTCAGGATCAGACATGGTACACCAGAGCAGGCAAGATCGGTAGATGGGATCCTGAACCATGGGAGGATCCGCTCCATCCGGATGTCGAGTTCAGGCGTGGTGATTTCTTTGATCTGAAGGATATCAACCTCGCCAGGAATAACGTCCTGTCTGCGCTGATCCGTGTCTATCAGTACTGGATTGCTCTCTCTGATTGCGATGGATTTCGGATCGATACCGTGAAGCATACCACGTGGGAGGGCTCCCGCAACTTCTGTGGGGCAATACACGAATATGCCGAGTCGATCGGGAAGGATAACTTCCTGCTGCTCGGAGAGGTGACAGGTGGCGCACGCATGACACGGAAATATCTGGAGATCTTTGGCAGGAATATTGATGCAGCACTGGATATCGGTGAGCCGACGATCAAACTGGCAGAAATGGTCAAGGGACTTGCGAATCCGGATACGTTTTTTCGTCAATTTGGGGATCATAGCCATGATTCGCTTGGAAGCCACCGGGAAGCAGGGCGCTACCATGTATCGATCCTTGATGATCATGACATGGTCGGGCGTCCTGGCAAACATCGATTCTCTGCGCACGTTGAGATCCCAAACCGATATCAGCAGGTTGCGCATGCTCTCGGCGTGCAATTGACAACACTCGGGATTCCATGCATCTATTATGGGACAGAGCAGGCATTCGATGGTACAGAGGACCGGCATGATGAGGAGATCGAACCATGCGGTTTCGAGGATCGATACATCCGAGAGTGCATGTTCGGTGGTACATCCGGCGCATTCGAGACCGAAGGCTGCCATTTCTTTGATCAGGATCATCCGACATATCTCCGCATCGCTGCCATCGCACGCATCCGCAATCGAGACGATCAGATCGGTATGGCACTGCGGCGTGGGCGGCAGTATCTGCGTGAGACCTCATTTCTTGATCGTCCATTCTCGATTCCAGGACGTGGTGAACTCGTCGCATGGTCCCGGATCCTGTTTGAGCAGGAGGTCTTGATCGCGCTCAACACCCACGGCACAGAGGATCGCGGCGCTGATGTGACGGTTCACGCAGGGATGCATCCCGAAGGATCAAAGATGAGGTTCCTGTACAGAGGGGACTGGAGCGATGCAGAATTGAGGAATCCTCCGGTACAGATCGTACCTGTGAAATGTGTCGATGGGCATGCTGTTGTCCGCATCGATCTGCCGCCTGCTGGGATGGCGATTATTGCGTGA
>JAYEGV010000063.1:0-2487 GCA_034659235.1 Methanobacteriota archaeon | reverse complement strand
GCATTCCAATACTTTGATTTTGCCCATGAGAAAATGCAGATAATTTTAAAAGTCGAATTGAAGTATGCTTCTTTGTGGGAGAAGTTTAAAAAATGTAGGAAATTTTCTAAAACGTGAGTTGTTACGCTTCGCAAACATCGCAAGCAGTTTCGGATCGACCTTTCCCTGACATACAAAGTGCCCGAGGAGGTCATTGTCCGCTCTAACTATCTCACTCGCACGTTCGATGCAGTCCTTTGCATGTTCGGAATCCGGGTCTGCGCCCAGTGTTGCGAACAACCCAATTTTCTTCCCCTTGATCTTCTTCAGATAGTCCTCTGCTTTTCTGTCTGGCTTTCCCTGGTCTACCCAGAATCCCACGGCTACGAAATCATAGTCTCCAAAATTCGGATCCTCTTCCACGGAAGCAATCCTTGATCCTTCAGGCAGGATCTCATAAATCGCATCAGCGACCTTCTTCGTGTTTCCTGTCCTGCTTGAATATGCGACCAGCGTTCTCATTTCCGATCACCAGAGACCATTTGTTTCATCGCTGATATCAGTCCGATCATCTTCCAGCCGCAGCCTCAACAAACCCTTTGAACAGCGGCGCTGGTTTTCCAGGTCTTGATTTGAATTCAGGGTGGAACTGACATCCGATAAAGAACCTGTGCGAAGGGATCTCCATAATCTCCATCCGGTTCTTATTTTTCCCGGAAAAGACCATGCCGTTCGATTCAAACTGATCGATATATTCAGGATTCACCTCGTACCGGTGTCTGTGCCGCTCAACGATCCTCGTATTACCATACAGTCTATGGGCAAGTGACCCCTCAACAATGACCGCCTCATAATTCCCGAGACGCATGCTTCCGCCCATATCTGTGACATTATGCTGCTCCGGTAGAAGATCGATCACGGGATGCGCTGTACTCCCGAATTCCGAACTGTTCGCATCATGCAGACCGAGCACATCTCTTGCAAACTCGATTACCGCGAGTTGCATGCCAAGGCATAGTCCGAGAAACGGTACATTATTTTTTCTGGCGTATTCGATTGCCCTGATCTTCCCTTCGATCCCCCGTTCGCCAAATCCACCTGGAACAAGGATGCCATCGAATCTCTCAAGAGATTTCCGAACCAGTTCCTGGGTATTCAGACTCTCGGAATCGATCCATTCGATATCGACCTTACATCCGCAAACGATCCCCGCATGCTTGAGCGATTCTCTGATGCTCGTATAAGCATCCCTGAGATCGATATATTTCCCGACAACAGCAATGGATATTTTTTTCCCGCTTTCATCAATTTCATCCATCCGTTCGACCATTTTTCGCCATCCGGATTGATTACTGTCTTTTTCCAGTTCGAGTTTTTCTGTAAGATAATCAGACAATCCCTCTTCCTCAAATATCAGCGGAACATGATAGACATCTTCGACATCCGGAGCACTGATGATCGCATTCACAGGAACATCGCAGAAGAGCGCGATCTTCTCCTTCACCTCCGCAGACAGCATGGATGCGCATCGCGCAACAATGATATTAGGATACAAACCAAGTTCTCGGAGTTCCTTTACCGAATGCTGGGTCGGTTTGGTCTTCTGTTCCCCCTGGATATCGCCGGGAACAAGCGTCACATGCACGAGCGCGAGGTCCTGAGTATCCTCTTCCCGCTGCATCTGCCGCGCAGCCTCAAGAAATGGCATCGACTCGATATCTCCAACCGTGCCTCCAACCTCGATCAGACATATCTCTGCCCCGCTTCTCTCTGCCACATCCCTGATCTGTTCCTTGATCTCATTTGTTATATGCGGGATGATCTGCACCGTGCCCCCCAGGTAATCACCTCGCCGCTCCTTTTCGATCACGGCTTTGTATATCTTCCCTGTGGTGATGTTGTGGTCGCTTGAGAGTTCGGTATCAAGAAATCGTTCGTAGTTGCCGAGATCGAGATCGACCTCGCCCCCATCCTTCAGTACAAAGACCTCGCCGTGCTGGAACGGATTCATGGTCCCGGCATCGATATTGATATACGGATCGATCTTGACCGCTGTTACCGCATATCCCTTGTTCTTCAGGATTCTTCCGATGGATGAGGATGTGATACCCTTGCCAAGACCGCTCATAACCCCGCCGGTGACGATGATGTACTTCATGATGGGTAATGGGTGCTTATGAGTTTTAAGATATCTGTGCGGTGTATTCGACTGACGCTTTTGTTATATAGTTTTTAAAATAGAATACAGCGGATATAGTGGTATTTCCTGTTTTCAAAACAGCGTGGATTGGGTGACTGGTTTTCAGGTTTTTGGGGAGACATATAGTGGGAATATACAAAATCTTTTAGACTGATAAAGTTTATATTCTATTAATGCATGGGATGTGTTTACAAAAGGAGGAACCAAATATGGCAGAACCGATTCGACTTGGCTTAGTTCTCGAAGGCGAAGACGCTCGCGAGTTCTGGGAGCATATAAGGAACCCGAAGGTCACTAAGGAGCAGGTG
>JAYEGV010000062.1:5653-12842 GCA_034659235.1 Methanobacteriota archaeon | reverse complement strand
TCTCAAAGGTGAGTTGTTACAAGTATCCTTTTCACCCCATCTCCTGCTCCACAGCCGCTGCCACACCGAGAATCCGTGATTCATCGAAATAGCTTCCGATGATCTGCATTCCGATCGGCAAGCCATGTGTGCTCCCGCACGGCACCGATACCGATGGCACACCAGCGAGATTGATCGGAACGGTATTCACATCGGCAAGATACTGCGATAGCGGATCCACGAGTTCCCCTATCCTAAAGGCTGGCATCGGCATCGTCGGTGCAATCAGAACATCCACATCCTTAAATGCTCTATCAAAGTCCTGTTTGACGAGCGTCCGCACTTTGAGTGCTTTCAGATAGTATTTGTCATGATATCCTGCCGATAGTGAGAATGTACCAAGAATGATCCTTCGCTTCACCTCTTCACCGAATCCAAGTGCGCGAATCTCTGAGAACGTCGTACTCCAGTCCTTATCCTCGGTGCGCAGACCATATCTCATGCCATCGAATCGTGCCAGATTCGAGGAGGCTTCACTCATAGCAATGATGTAATAGGCAGCAAGCGCGTACTTGGTATGCGGCATATCGATCTCTCTGTATGTTGCACCCTCTTCCTCAAGGTGATGTATCCCATTCCAGACAGTTTTCTCCACATCCGGATCGATACCCTCTCCGAAATATTGATCAGGAACGCCGATCTTCAATCCTCGGACATCGCAATCGATGGTGATCTCTGTATCGGCAGGAACAGACGTCGAATCTTTCGGATCATGACCAGCGATGATCGAATACAGGAGCGCAACATCCCTCACGTTCGATGCGATCGGTCCGATCTGTTCAAGCGAGTTTGCATACGAGATTAACCCGTATCTGGATACTGCGCTGTATGTCGGCTTCAGTCCAACGACGCCGCAGAAGGATGCAGGACACCTAACAGAACCGCCTGTGTCAGAGCCAAGCGAGATTGCCACCTCTCCAGCAGCAACAGTGGCAGCACTCCCGCCTGATGAGCCTCCAGGCACGCAATCAGGATTGTGCGGATTTTTTGTCGGTCCGAAGTAACTGGATTCTGTGGATGTGCCCATCGCAAACTCATCCATATTCGTCTTCCCGATTACGATTGCGCCTTCATTGTACAGACGCGTAATCACGGTGGCATCGTAGGGAGGGATGTAGCCTTCGAGAATATGCGATGCGCAGGTTGTCCGGATTCCTTTTGTTGACATGTTGTCCTTGATTGCGATCGGAACACCACACAATTTCCCGCCGGATTCTCCGGAATCAATTGTTTGAGCACGCCTGAACGATTGATCTTCTGCTATCGTTATGAATGTATTGAATTTACTCTCGCGGATCCGCTCGAGATGCTCGGCAACCACATCCTCTGCAGAGTATTTTTCAATATGCCGTAGCACATCAGTGATACTTATCATGGTCCTGCAATCCTTGGAGCCTTGAAATAACCATCCTTCTCCTTCGGAGCATTTGCAAGCGTTTCAACCTGTTCCAGTGAATCCGAAGTCACATCTTCCCTGAACACATTATGAAGTTCGAGTACATGGTATGTTGGCTCAACATCGGTTTTTACTTCGTCAATCTTCCCAAAATAATCAAGTATATCATTCAATTGCTCTGCATATCGACTCTTCTCCTCTCCGCTCAGTTTTATTCTCGCAAGCCAGCCGATGTGCTCAACTTCTTCGGGTGTGATCATGCGCTCCCATCGGGTGTTATGATACATATTGGTATCGTTTATGTAGGATATATACTCTATATAGACTATGCCACCAGAGAAGAGGAAGGTACAGTTGACAGGCGGCTCCACGCTCATCGTATCGCTGCCGATCAAATGGACAAGAGAC
The DNA here is from genome assembly GCA_034659235.1 of Methanobacteriota archaeon. GTDB lineage: Archaea > Halobacteriota > Methanosarcinia > Methanosarcinales > Methanogasteraceae > Methanogaster_B. The sequence goes on along the minus strand of JAYEGV010000062.1, from coordinate 10,999 downwards.
GTCGGACTTGCGCCCGGCGATGAGGTTTTCCTAACCCCTCAGCCAGATCGATCGCTTCTGCTTGCCATACAGCCGAAGACAGAGGAACGGATATATGAGACCAGCATCAAGCTGTTCCCTGGCGAAAGCCCTGAGAACAATTTAAGGCTGCTCATCGCGCATTATCTGGTCGGGTACGACATCATAAAGTTAATCTCACAGAAAGGATTCGGTGCATCCGACCGAAAGTGGATCAAGGATGCCGTGCGGCAGCGGCTGATCGGGCTTGAGGTGGTTGAGGAATCGCATAATGAACTGATTCTGCAGAGTCTTCTGAATTATCGTGATCTGCCGCTTACAAAAGCGATGCAGAGTATGTCCAGACTCATCTCCTCGATGCATGTGGATGCCATGCAGGCGTTCCGTAATCGCGATCTTGAACTTGCAAGGGACATTATCCAGAGGGACAACGAGGTCGATCGCTTCTACCTTCTGATCATCAGACAGTTGAAGGCAGCTATCGAAGATCCGGGACTCTCCGAGAAGATTGGAATAACCCACCCGAGAGAGTGTCTCGGATATCGACTGATCGCGAAAAGCATGGAACGAATCGGAGATCACGCCGAGAAGATAGCAAGAAACATCATCAAACTCGATTGCGAGGTCGAATCGATCGATCAGATATGCGAGATGGGGAATCTGGCGCATGATGTTGTTATGAGGGCGATAACATCCCTCTCAAAGGATGAGACAAAGGAAGCGAATAGCGTCATCACGGATGCAGAACAGGTTGTTGCAATGGGCGTATCAATCGACAGAGAGATCAGAAAAGAGTGCAACATAACAGAGGTCAGTTTCATCCTCGAGAGTCTGCGAAGGATTGCAGAATATGGAGCAGATATAGCAGAGATATCAATCAATCTGAACACAGAAGAACTGCGTTAGATATCACAATTCGATATCAGGCAGCGTATGACAGAACACCGACCTTGATCAGTATCAGATAGAGTATGGCAAATGCCAGCGTCGAAAGCAGTGCCACGTGAACTTTGGTGAATCTGATAGCCAGAACAGCGTATACGAGTATGGCAAGCCCGATTATAAGCGGGTAATTGGATAGTGCGATTGGGGTTTGCAGTAGTGTGACAACCATGATGCATGAAAAGATGTGTTGATATTTAAAACTTTCGGACGCATCAGTACCTCCGAAACCCCTTACTTCCGAACGAGAAAAACGGCTCTTCGCTGTTTGTATGGGTACCTTAATGCACCACACCAACAACTGAACCATCACAGAAGGAGCTGAATATCAGATGTACGAAGACGATTAAAAGGAATTGGAGCGGTATTATGAATTATTTCGACTCAAGAATCACTAATGGTATTTTGGAGGGGTTAATAGCGTTGAAGGTAACTCAGCATACCCGTGGTCCACAATGTGTTACGCACCAGAAACTCAAGAAAACTCCCTGAATCCCTGCACCACCCGCTCATTCTGCTCTGGCATGCCGACGCTCACCCTGACAAGCGAATTTCCTGCACCACGAAACGACGAACAGTCTCGCACAATGATCCCTTTGCGTGCAAGAAAATCACATACCTCTTCTGATCGATGCGGCGAGACATCCACCAGCACAAAGTTCGCTTCGGATGGATAGGCCGTGAATGGGATCTCCATCAGTTCTTCTCGCCCCTCCCGAACAAGCTCAACACTCTGTGTCAGGTGCTTCCGGTCGCCAAGCGCTGCTATACCCGCCGCAATCCCGAGGCTGCTGACAGAGAACGGGGTCGCATATCCCTTATATTCCTCCTTCATCTGCTCAGACATGATTGCATAGCCAACACGCAAGCCAGCAAGCCCGAATGCCTTTGAGAGCGTGCGCCCGACGATTAGATTGTCATATTCTCTCACAAGGTGTATCATGCTTGCACTTGAGAATTCGACATAAGCCTCGTCCAGAAAGACGATTGCATTGCATTTCTCAAGGATCATCCGAAGATCGGACTCTGGTATCAGGTTCCCGCTCGGGTTATTTGGCGAGCAGAGAAAGATGATCCGTGCCCCATCTGCCGCCTGCGATATGATCTTCTGTGGATCGATTCTGAAGTTCAGATCCCTTGATACGAAGATCGGAGTTCCGTGATGCGAGCGTGTTGTGATCCCGTAGTAACTGAATGTCGGTATCGGGATGATTGCTCTTCCTGGCATCAACATCCGCATCAACGTATCGATGATCCCATCCATGCCTGCGCCTGCCACGATGTTATCAATTGGATATCCGATGTACCTGGATATCACATCGCACAGATCTGATGCCTCACTATCCGGATATATGCTGATCCTGTCAGCATCCTCGATTATGGCTCTGACCGCTGCAGGAGAGGGTCCGAGCGGGTTTTCGTTTGATCCGAGTTTGATGATCGCATCAGGAGGAATGTGGTACTGCTCTACGATCTCTGCGATCGACCTGCCTGGTACATATTTGATGCTGGTGCTGGATAGGGTTTTCATGATTGATTATCTATTGTAGGATTGATATAATCATCGTCTCCTATTCGCAGATGCGGTAATCGGTGTCAGAAAGAATTGTCACTCTGTAACCTCTGGGTAAAATTACGATCTACCGGATGAGATCGATTAGACCCCAATATTTAAGATGAAAAGATTTATACAGAAATAAGTGCGGGTAATCGTATGAATAAAACAGAATGTACAGCAGGGATCAATTCCATGGGGCTATCCTGCCATGCACTGGTTGCGGCAGTGGCGAAGGTATCGCATCTGCGGTTTCGGGATGCGCGTGTGCTCTTTGATCCGATCATCAGAGAGGCGGCATTGATCTGGATGCAGGAGTTAGATGTGGATTCGGCACCCGGTTTTGATCGATTGGAGGATGCAATCTCTCATTTCGCTGAGTTGATGCCGGATATGCATGATTTTCGCATGACCACGACACCGGGCGGTGCTATTCAACTCAAAATTGGCAATACCTGTCCATTTCGGTCTGCATGCCAGATCATGAACGAAAAGATCGGGGCGATTGAGGGATGTGCTGAAGCGATCACGTTGCTGCAGGTAATCGAATGTATGTGCCCGCAGAGCGATTCGCTTACCTACGATTTTCAGCCGGCGCAGCGACCCGATCGAGCATGTACGCTCTACATAGGTACGGTTGAACAGATCGTACTGAATCAGGAGTATCAAAATCTGTATAATGACTGATATCTTCTGCGCCTCCGAATAACAACTGTGAGAGCGATGGTTTGTTCATATATGTGATTACGGGCTCTCCTGTGATATTTCCGAGTTCTGCTGCTTTGTCGATGGCATCATACATGTTACCGGTCTCATCCACCAGACCAAGATCTATCGCGCTCGTGCCGGTGTACACCCGTCCATCTGACAGATTCAGCACCTCCTGCCTGGTCATGTTTCTTCCGGCAGCAACCTCATCCACAAACCTATAAAACGCATCCATCACCACTTCTTCAGCATACTCCTTCTCCTCCTCAGTCAGATTTCTCCAATCAGCACCCATGTCCTTGAATTCACCGGATTTGGCAATCCAGTGCTCAATTCCCTCTTCATCATAGTATCCTGATCTGTTCTCAAAGACCCATACCACCCCGATACTGCCAGTGATGGTATCAGGATTTGCAATGATCCTGTCGGCAGGAGCAGAGATGTAGTATGCAGCGCTCGCAGCGACATCACCCATCGAGATTACAACCGGCTTTTCGGTCTTTGCCTTCTTGATCTCGTCCACAATCTCCTGTGCTGCGGCTGGTGATCCGCCAGGGCTATTTATCCGCAGAACGATCGCTTTTATATTAGCGTCCTTTGTTGCAAGTCTTAAGTTCTTGCAGATATTTTCTGATGTTGCAAACCCGAATCCATCAGGCATTCCGCCTGTAATCATCATTCCCTGTACATAGATCACCGCGACCTGTTCTTTGGCAGGATAGATGCCGTGTAAATCAAATCCCCCGAAGATCAATGCAAGGCTTATCCCAATGACTATCAGTAGTAACAGCACGATTGTTGTGTAGATGAGAAATCCTTTCAATGGACTTTTCTTTGGTTGTGGCGTGGGATGTGGCATCTGCGAGATCGGTGGTTGTGGAGGGGTGGTAGCCGGTGGAGCTGACACAGGAGCGGGTGTTGGAGGTATCCTGGCACTGGGGCGACCATCATCGATCCGATTTTCTCGATCTGTTTTATCGAGCGATTCCTCGATCTGTCTGAGTTTGTTATTTATATCTGATGCTTCTGTTTCTGCGTCATCTGTACGCTCCTGCCATGTCATCAGTGATCTAATGGTCGTGTGACCTTAAAAGGTTTCATACACTGTGGCTTTGGGACGATATTATTCGACCGACCACCTTACCACTCCACGACCGCCCTCTGTGAGCTCATCCACGCGATACCACCGAATGCGTTGACGAATATACTCGGTCTGGTCTTGCTTTCGCTGATAGGCACTGCAAAAGGAGTGGTCAAGTCGTTCATTAGATGAGCGTAGAGATTCAGTATAAACTGATTTCAGGTATATCCATAAGTCCGGATCACTCGATTGGAGAAACTACCATGTTTCCGGAGGCTTTTGATCAGACGCTCAGCTGCTATCCCGATCCGGTTTCGGCAAATCATGTCACGCCATACATTCTGCCTCGCAGTAATGTGACATTTAAGAGCAAAGGATTTGCAGGATGGTATGCTATGCTCTTTTCGCTCTGGAAGATCCTCAGAGGTGGTTAGAAGATTATCATAAGCGTTCAATATCGGAAAGGGTCAATTCGATGGTGAAATGCAGATTTGGCGCGCACGCTTGGGGAAGAGACTCGATTCGCGAAAGGGGACTGAGACGCGGTTGAAGCTTGTGGTGCATGACATCCGGAGGGTGGTATCTTGAGCTCATGGGCGATGCGGTGCCACATTGGCGCAGGCAGGGATGTACGTGAATTTTGTCCCAAGACCTATCTTTGCGCAACCTTTGTCGTGCACAAAAGCGATTCGCTCATTCGTGTATCTCGCGTTTCTGATCGATTGAAGCACGCTACGTGAGCGTATCCTCTAGTAAAACAGGAGAAATAAAACCACATAGGACACAGAGGGTCACAGAGAAATGTAACCTGTTTAAGATGGAATTTGTGAGTAATGATCGATAGGAGAACTCTGTGTTCTCCGGTGACCTCTGTGGTTAATTCTCTACAAAAATAATAAAGAATTTTATATATTTTTATTAATTATACATTGATAACCTGAAAAGTGCCAGCTGTTATCGGGATGTCCATGTTTGGAGGGGTATGCCCTAACCGAACACCGATGCGCTTCCACTATATATCTCCAGTAATCTCTCGTTATCC
>JAYEGV010000062.1:0-5553 GCA_034659235.1 Methanobacteriota archaeon | reverse complement strand
CACCTTCATCAGATTTTATATCTTGAGTTGTATATATTTAGATCTGAAATAAGATCCTGGTGTGGTGAATTCCTGTATCACAAGCGATCCGGCTTCTGGTCTGATCTGCAGGCTCACGGTTGTTCGAGTGGCAAGACCAGTGTATGTAGGATCAGGATATGCGCCGCCAAACTTGAACACCTTCCGAATATCCATGGTCACCTCCATCACATCCCCTGTTCGCAGCACTGGCTGGCTCGGATCAAAGGTGGTGTCATCCCTGACCCGTATTGGGGTGATTGAAAAATGCTCTGGAGTAGCATTATTATATGCAACCTGAATGCCACCTACCTTGGTCAGGTTGTAATCGACAGCTGCGGTATGCGTTGCATCTGATACATATACAATCAACTGCGATAGATCGATGTCCTCGCTTCCAGGACCCAGTGACATGGTGAGGTGGATTTTTGATACGTATCCATAATCATAATTGTTTTGTGATACCGTCATGTTGATATCCTGACTACCATCGTTTATGGTATATGTCCCTGATGTCGCGAAACAGTGTTCATACACACTGTTTGGAGAGATAGTATATGTAGCATTGATAAAGTCGTCAGCATCGCTGCTATTTATGGTTATGTTGAAAGAAGAGGTTGAGTTGGTATTCTCAATCTCGACATAACCACCAACAGGGGGTGTATACGAATATGTTGTGAGGTTGCTGCCGTCATCTGCCGTAAAATTTCCGGTATCATTCAGATTCAATGATAGATAATAATCCCGCTCTCCGATGATACGATCAACACGGAGGTTTGAGGCAACCTCCCTTGTCGTCTCCTGACCGGTCTGAGCTGCTTTCTGCTGGAGAACGCCTGATGTCTTGATGAGAAGTGCTGATGCGACTGCAGCCACAAGCACCATCGATATGAATATGATCAGGGTTCCGATGCCAACCTGTGCCGAATTGTCATGATGTAGATGCTGATTCGCCTTCATACTCTGCCCCAATGGTATAATCAGCATTCATAGTATAAAAACATCATGCTATTGATCAATCATATCACTTTTTACATGTTCCCCTTGCTGTACGATCATACCGGGCCATATCCGAACACCAGACAGAATCGCGTCGTCCTCCACAATCACACTCGGTCCAAGTACAGTCCCTGTTTCGAGCGAACAATCTTCGTGTATGTGGGAATCGTTGTCGATGATGGAACTGAACATAATCGAACCTTTGCCTATATGAACATTGTCATATATATAAGAAGTTAAGATGTGCACATCATCCTCGATCACGCAGCCGGACCCGATCGTTGTGTACGGACCGATCAGTACGTTATCACCGATGATGGTATTGTCGCCGATCATCACAGGTCCGACGATCATGGAAGAGCCGATTTCAACATTGTTTCCAATCATGACAGGATCTTTGATCCTTGCACCGGATAGACGACTTCTGGCAGGCATCTGTTCGAGTTTCCATTTGCATGCAGTACGGTACATCTCGTGATTGCCGATATCAGTCCAGTTGCCCTGCACGAGAAATCCATCGATCTCGATGCCCGCATCAAGCAGGGCAGGAAAGACATTCTTTGCAAAATCATACTCTTTTTCTTCGGGAATCCAGTCCAGTATCTCAGGATCGCAGACATATACCCCGGTATTCACAAGATTGCTGAATATCTCGCCAGATTTTGGTTTTTCGAGGAATCGATGTATCACATTCTCTGCATCCATATCGCATATCCCGTACTCGGCAGGATTGTCGATACAGATCAGTCCGATGGTGACCATGGCATCATTCTTCTCATGGAATCGGTATATATCATTCAATCGCAGATCAAGGACATGATCACCGCCAACGACCATAAAAATATCATCCTCAAGATGTGATTTGGCATTCTTGACTCCTCCTGCGGTGCCGAGTGCAGATTGTTCATAAACGCACTTGATATCGATATCCTCAATGTTTTTGGCGTCATTCTCGATCATCTCGCCGAGATAACCAAGTGTCAGCACGAGGTCTGTGAATCCTTCGGTCTTCAGATGCTCGATCAGATGTGTGATCGAGGGTTTATTCAGCAGTGGGATCAACGGCTTCGGTCTCTCAAGGGTCAACGGACGCAGCCTTGTGCCTTTGCCACCGCATAAGATACACGCTTTCATGGTTCTTTCCGATAAGTTTCAACGAATTTCACACTATCAAGTTCCATCGATCTGAGTAGTTCGTATGCGATCCTTTTCTTCATGAGCAGCCACTGCTGATTGAGCCAGAGATCGCGCGGCGGTTCGATCACAGCATCACCATCGGTAATGTCCGCATCAAAATCCATCCTGAAGTATGATTTCAGCAGGGATTTGATCTTATCAAGATCATTATCGATCTCATCCTCGATTACGTAATCAAAGATCAACGTTTTGCCAGCCATCGGACTGTTAAAATCAATCCGCACCCTGCGCCCGATGGTCATGACAACCGTGCCCTGATTTCCATCGACGATCGCCTGCATCCCTTTTACAGGCTTTTCCGTGAATTTGGATATGGGATATGTCTTTACCAGTTCTGTTTGGTGTTCGCCATAACCCTTATCAGGCGGAACCTCGACCGTTCCATGATAGCCGACATCTTTTCCAATAAAATCCTCATCCAAGCCGTCCACGACATGTTTCGCGCCAACGATGACGGTGTATGCACCATACCTGATATTTTCATCGTATATGTCATGCTCCTTTGCGACCTCTTCGTCTATGGTGTCAAATATGGTACCATCCTCGAATCGCCCGGTATAGTTTATCCTTATAAAATCTCCATCTTTTATGCTCAAGTATACCATCTCACTAATTTATCTATATTTATGATATCAAGCCTTTGTGTCACCCGACGAGCCCGTACCGCCTGACATTCCGATCAGCAATCGCCTGAATCTTTACAATCTCATCTTTTCCGCTTTCTTTTGTGAACAGATGTTTGAATCGCCTCTGCGAACGAAGATACTCTTCGACAGGCTTTTGCTTGATCTTATGCACCTTCGCAAGCTCACCATCCACGATCTCAAAGATCGGATACAGCGCTGTCCGGACTGCAAGTCTTGCGATCTCGATCGTCTTTGAACTGTCGAAGTACCAGCCTGTGCAGCACGGCGCATGGATCTGGATGTATGCCGGACCCTCAGTCTCGGTCGCTGTTCTGACCTTGCGGATCAGGTCCTTTGGATAGGCGATCGAGGCAGTTGCTACATAAGGCGAGCCATGTGCTACAAGGATCGCAGGCATGTCTTTTTTCGGGCGAGGATTTCCATATGATACCCTGCCGGCAGGAGACGTTGTGGTTGCCGCATCAAAAGGCGTGGCTGCACTGCGCTGTATGCCGGTATTCATGTATGCCTCGTTATCGTAGCAGATGTATGTGATATCATGACCGCGCTCGAATGCGCCAGAGATGCTGCGTATACCGATATCAAATGTGGAACCATCACCTGCAATAACCAGTACCTTCGTATCCTTATTCCCGCGCGCGGCAAGCGCTGTTTCAATGCCTGATGCGACTGCGGCAGGGTTCTCGAAGAGCGAGTGGATATATGGAACCCGCCATGCCGATTCAGGATACGGTGTCGTAAACACCTCAAGACAACCAGTCGGACCGACTATGATGCAGTTTCTGCCAGCACCCTCAAGAGCGAACTTCGCAGCAAGCGCGGCTCCACAACCTGCACAGCCGCGATGTCCCGGAGCTAATAGACTTTCTGTGATCATTCGTAAATCCTCTTATTCAAAAAACACTGTGACATTTTCGGAAGAGAATATAGTTGTTCTGCCAGCCTCTGAAACAGTCATTACTGCATAGATCACTGCCTCTTCACCAAGTGGGTACCCTTTCGGATCCCAGATCTGGACCGAATCCACCTCCCAGTTACCATCCTCGTCAACATAGCCAACATTGGGTCGAAGACGATCTCCTTCATCTTCGGTGCAGACATGGATCCTGACCTCTGCGCCGGGCTCGCCGCCCTGCCCTTCGACATCAATTTGACGGGGAACGCCATCACCATCATTGGGGTATGTGATTCCAAATACAGGAGTCGGGATCGGTGTGGTGGTAGCTTGTGGCGTTGGTCGGACGGTTTCTCTTGGAGTTGGTGTTACACTTGGAACCGGTATCTCCGGATCGAGTGGATTCTCATCCAGCGGATCCCAGTATCCATCACCATCGGTATCCTTGTTGTCCGGATCGGTTCCGGCATTCAATTCCTGTTCATCACTCCACCCATCGCCATCGGTATCAACCACCTTCGGCTGGATGCATCCTGATGCCAGTAGCAGTAAGGTAATTATCCCAATTATCACAATATGTTTTAATTTCATGATTACCTCCAATTATCGGGTAAGCCATTTATCTATGTTTCGATGATATAAGGACTTTCGCTGAAGAGGAACCATGACCCCACAAACAATGGTAGAGAAGATCCTGTCTGCAAAAACAGGAAGAGATGTCCTGCCGAATGATATGATTGTCGTGCCTGTGGATCTCGCATTCGCGCATGATGGCACGCTTCCACTTGCGATCCAGTTGATGGAAGATGAACTTGCGACCAGAACCATCCACGATCCTGATAAGGTGATCGCGGTCTGCGATCACGCATCGCCGTCTCCGAGTGAGCAGGTTTCAAATGCCCATATCATGATGCGGAGATTCGCATCAGAGAACGGAATCAATTTTTATGAGAATGGCGATGGTATATGCCACCAGATCGTGCTCGAACAGTATTCCGCCCCGTACAAGACGATCATCGGCGCTGATAGTCATACATGTACGCATGGCGCGCTTGGCGCGTTCGCGACTGGCATGGGTTCAACAGACATGGCAGCGATCATGACGTATGGGAGGACGTGGCTGAAGGTGCCGCAGAGTTACAGAATCGAGGTCACAGGGAAACTGCAGGAGCATGTGTATTCCAAGGATGTGTTCCTGTATCTGTGCGGGATTCTCACAGCAGATGGCGCGACATATATGTCGATGGAGTTTCTTGGCGATACCGTGGATGATATGAGCGTCGAGTCAAGAGCTGTGATGAGCAACATGGCGATCGAAGCAGGCGGAAAATGCGGGCTCTGTGCTGCAGATGACAAAGTTCGTGAGTTTCTTGCACGATATGGGAGATCAGATGAGTATGCCCTGTTATATCCGGATGATGCCGCGGATTACGCATCTGAGATCGTGATATCTGCTGAGGATATCGAGCCGCAGATTGCTGCTCCGCATCGCGTTGACAATGTCGCTCCTGTGAGCGAGTACGAAGGCATACCACTGGATCAGGTCTGCATCGGTTCGTGCACCAACGGCAGGATAGAGGATCTGAGAATCGCAGCGCGCGTACTGAAGGGCAGGAAGGCTGCGAAGGGCACCAGACTGGTCGTGTATCCGGCAAGCAGAAGCGTGCTTCTGCAGGCGATCTCAGAGGGGATCGTTTCTGTGCTTGTTGAGGCAGGTGCTGCTGTCTGTGCACCAGGATGTGGATTCTGCATCGGAAGAACGGTTGCGCTTGGAGACGGGGAGACGGTGCTATCCAC
>JAYEGV010000061.1:0-2490 GCA_034659235.1 Methanobacteriota archaeon | reverse complement strand
TCGGAGATGGTGTGCGCATCGGAAATGCTGTCGAGATCAAGAACAGCATCGTGATGGATGGTGCGCATATCGGACACCTCAGTTATGCCGGAGATAGTATCATCGGATCAAGGTGTAATCTCGGTGCCGGAACAACGATAGCAAACCTGCGGCATGACGGCAGAAACATCCGTGTGGTTATGAAAGGGAAATCTGTTGATACAGGTAGGAGAAAACTCGGTGTGACCATGGGGGATTACGTGCATACAGGAATCAATACAAGCATCAATGTCGGTGTGATGATGGATGCTGGAAGGAGTACGTATCCGGGAGAGGTTGTGATGGGGTGATTTCGACGTCGCGGGATGAGTATGTTGTTTTAACCGGAGATCTGAAATCTTCAAGGAAGTTGGGCGAGAGGATTTAAGAGATACGATTAAGAATTATCTACAGGTGATGAGATGAATGCACTGGTAACGGGATGTGCGGGGTTCATAATTGAGGTTGAGCGATTTGTTGAATGGTATCAGGCGGTGAATCGGTAATGAAAATAGTTATAACAGGTGGTGCGGGATTTATAGGTTCAAATCTCGTCGATGAACTCTCGAAGAAGCACGAAGTGGTTATAATCGATGATCTGTCCACCGGAAGGGCAGAGAATGTTGAGGATATTGGTGTGGAACTTGTGCGGGGAAGTATCACGGATCCGGACCTGCTGAAGGAAACTTTCAGAGGTGTCGATTACGTCTTTCATCAGGCAGCACTTCCGAGTGTCCAGAGGAGCATAGATGATCCTGTGAGGGCAAACGAGGTGAATGTGTGCGGGACACTAAACGTGCTCGTCGCTGCGAGGGATGCTGGTATTGCGAAGGTGATGTATGCGTCTTCGTCCTCTGTCTATGGCGATACTCCTACACTTCCGAAGAGGGAGGATATGAAGCCGGATCCAAAATCCCCTTATGCCGTGACGAAACTCACAGGCGAGTATTACTGCAGGGTTTTTAACGAGATATATGGCTTGAAAACGGTTGCTCTCAGGTATTTCAATGTCTATGGTCCGAGACAGGATCCGTCGTCCGATTATGCAGCTGTGATACCGAAGTTCGCGAATCGAGTTCTGGCTGGCAAGCCGCCGATCATATATGGTGATGGGGAGCAGACCCGGGATTTCACGTTTGTGCGCGATGTGGTTCAGGCGAATCTGCTTGCGATGGAGTCGGACGCGATCGGTGTGTTCAATGTGGCGACAGGACAGCGAATCAGTGTCAATGATCTCGCGGATATGGTTATGGAGATCATCGGGAAGCGGATGGACTGTGTACATGATGAGCCGAGAGCAGGGGATGTGCGGGACTCGCTCGGAGACATTTCAAAGGCGCGCGCTGGTTTCGGGTACGTGCCGCGATATGGGATGAAGGAGGGGCTTGCTGAGACGATCGGGTGGTTTGAGGAACACACTCATTAAATTCACCTGACCATTTATTTCATCCCAAGCCACATCCCAAAAACAGGATCCTCAAGCACGTAATACCCCTTCTCTTTCCTTGAAATGTAACCCTTATCCTCCAGATATGCTAAAAATCTGCCAACATTGGAGACCTTATCCTTTACGATTGTTGCTATCTCTTTCGGCGTGTGGCACCCCTTCGCTATCTGCAAGATGACCAAACGCTCCTTCGAACTCAGATCATTAAATTCTCCTTTGAAGAGCAAATCCCCCTCCTCTCTCAAAAATTCATCCTCTATCTCTTCGATATCCTCTGTTGTCACCGTTTCCTTATTTTCTAACATTTTTCCGATGAACTGTACGTAGAATGGAATTCCAGCAGAGAACTTATAGATTTGTTCGATTCCTTCCTCTGAAATCTCAAGATTCCTCAATAACAATTCTTTAACAGCTTCTTTATTTAATGGGTTGATCTCTCTTATAACCAGCTGTCTATAGAATGGAGATGTAGAAGACAGGACTGTAAGATTCATCGTGCTCCTGATTGAACCGGAGATGCAGAGGGTCGTCCGCTCCCAGCTCTCAAACAATGTCCTGATCTTTCGGAGAATCTGCTCGCCAACCATGGCGTTGTCGCTCTTCAGTTCAATGATCGAAGGAAATTCATCGAGCAAGAGGATGCATTTTGTATCAGTCTCCTCCGCAAATTTCTCAGCGAGATTGAACGCATGTTCAACGAGTAAATTCCTGTCGATGTCCTTTTCAAGCGTCAGGAAGAATTCTATCTCCTCGTAAATGATTCTGAACTCTGCCTTATCAAGGAATTTTCTCAGCAGAGCGAGCGGCGTTCCGATCAACTCATTTGTCTTATATTTCAGTCCGGTGTGAGGTCTGTATGCATCGATGATGTCCATACTCAGTTTCTGGCAGAATTCGTATACCCTCCCCTCGATCAAATCCCAGACAGAAAGATAAACCGTTACGATCCTATCTTCATTTTCAAGCCTTTTTTGAACCTCTTTCAACACTGATGTCTTTCCAATCCTTCTTTTTCCATAAAGAGC
>JAYEGV010000060.1:0-2544 GCA_034659235.1 Methanobacteriota archaeon | reverse complement strand
GAAAATATCAAAAAAAGACCGATCGCATGAGAGGCAGATGTGAACATATCACACCACAAACCGTTTCTCCATCGTAGTAAGATTCCGACACCCGGTCTCTGTAACCACCACCAGATCCTCGATCCGGATACCGCCAATCTCGTGATCATACAATCCCGGCTCGATGGTGATCACATTTCCGGCTTCGAGCATCCCGCCTCCGACGCCTATATGTGGATCCTCGTGAACATCCAGCCCGACTCCGTGCCCTGTTGAATGGATGAACAGATCCAGATAGCCCTGATCCTCGAACACATCACAGACAGCGTTATGAATATCGCTGCCCGAGATTCCGGCACGCACCATCCCGAGCCCGGCAGACTGCGCATCCAGCACAGCATCATACATCTCGATGAGTGCCTGCGATGGAGAACCTCTTGCCACCGTGCGGGTCATATCTGCCCAGTACCGCTCCATTCGCAGGCGTGGAAAGATATCGATTACGATATTCTCATCTGCGGAGAGTGCACCTGTGCCGGTGTTGTGCGGATCAGCGGCATCCGTTCCACATGCCACAATTGTGCTGTGCGATTCGCATCCGCAGTCGATCAGGGTGTGTTCGATCACCGCTTTGACTCCCTCTGACGATAGAGGTTGACCGGACTTCTCCAGCACTCCATCCCTGATCTCTGCCTTTCGTATCGCATCCACCGCGCTTTGCATGGCGGCTTCACAGCACATCTGTGCTTTTTTTATGTATTCAATCTCGTTTCTGGTTTTTATGGCACGCAATTTTGTAATCGGGCTTGGAACAGGATTGATTTTAAACCCATGGCTTCGCAGTTCATCTGCAAGGAATATCTGGAAATTGTGTGGAACACAAACATCGGTTATTCCTTCATCACGCAGAAGTTCGGATACAACCAGACAGTATGCTCTTTCTCTTCCGTGCCGTTTCAGTTTCTCGATTACACCATAATCTGCGGTCGTGCGGATGTCGCTGATCCGCGACTCCTTGCGGGCACGACCGAGTTCCATCTGTGGTATCAGGATGATTTCCTTATCTCCTGACTTTAAATACAAGAATCGATCTTCTGCAAGGAACTCGGTTGCGTAGTACAGATCCTGGTTGTGGATGCTGCAATCGACCAGAAGGAAGGGTTTGGAAGTCATGAAACTTAAATCAAACAGATCAGATGTTATTAAACTTCACATCAATATCCTCATCGATTGTGATCACCGCACTCCGCCCCTGTGATGCCTGCCCGACATTCACGATTGTGGTGCCATTCCTGACCATCGTCCCCTGATCCTCATGGATGTGTCCGCACACGATCAGATCAACCTTGCCGATTGCGCCTGCAATCGCCTCGCTTCCTGCATTTCCTCCAGGAACTCGATCGAGCGTGTTCTTCGGAGGCGCATGTGATAACAGCACGATTCTTCCTCCGATCCGATCTGCCTGATCCAACAGATCATCCAGCATAGTTTTCAGTTCATCTTCTGACCGCTCAAATGTGGTGTTGAACGGCGTTGGGTTCGAGCCGCCGATACCGATAAATGTAATATCTCCGATCGTTTGCACCGCATTGTCCAGATTGATGGCTTTTGATGCGTCAAGAGTGAAAAGAATGCTTCTTTGATCGCAGTTTCCAGGGATTGCGAGCACAGGACACCCGAGTGGTTCGAGCAGATCAAAGAGTTCATAAGCCAGTTCATCAGGTCCGAAATTGGTGATATCGCCAGCCATCAGCACACAATCAATATCTCCTGCCTCATGCATAAGGAGCGGGATGTGCGCATAATCGCCGTGCGGGTCTGATATTGCCAGTAATTTCATTATGTTCACCTCGTGGATGTGATGGTCTGTTCGGCTTAAGTATGTTGCGATATCTCGATGATCTGCTTTCCGCCCTGATATATCCTGACCACCCCTGTTGCAGAGACAACGATGGCAGCCGCATTGGTTTCAGCGGTGATTGCAGCTGATGCGGCATGGCGCCCGCCGAGACCCTGCTGGATATGTACCGATCTGGCATCGACATCAAGATACCTTCCGGATGCGCAGACAATTCCCTCGCCAGACACCACAAAAATGCCGTCCAGTTGTGCAAACTCCTTGAACGTCTCCCAGTTATCCCTGTTTGTGATCAGTCTCTCATGCTCTCCATGCCCTTTGAATGGATTCAGCAGAAGTTGATGCGATCGTGCAAGAACCTCGGTCTCATCGCCGATGATGAACGCTGTGCCAATGTGCCTGCCCTCTCTTCCTTCGAGACCGAATTCGAGAGCAAGATTCAGGACTGCACGAAAAACATCCGGATTTACCAATTCCTCACATGTTCGCAGTGATTTTACGACAGGACTCTCTCTTGGGTCGTATACAACGATCGAATTAATATTTTGGGCATCGATCACCCCAACGATTGCACCACTGATGCTTCCTTCAATATATCCGGTAACAGCGATCTTCCGGATGTGCTCCTGCAGCGCGATCTCTTCTTTCTCGATATGGTTCGGTATAATCCGGTATAATAGATCAGATGTCTGTCTCGGCAGAACCAC
>JAYEGV010000059.1:5253-13062 GCA_034659235.1 Methanobacteriota archaeon | reverse complement strand
AAGACCGATGATCCATGCATCCTTATTCGCAGCCCTGACAGCCATCGGTGCGTTCATAAAAATCCCGATTCCGGTAAGCCCAGTCCCTATCACTCTTCAGGTATTCTTTGTGCTGCTGGCAGGGCTGATTCTGGGCAGCCGGTGGGCTGGGACCGGTATGGCAGTATACATAATACTTGGAATCATTGGTTTTCCTGTTTTTTCAGGCGGTTCATCTGGAATAGGGGTTATGCTTGGACCAACAGGCGGGTATCTCATCGGATTTGTCCCTGCTGCATTCGTAACAGGGCTGATCGCTGAAACGTTCGGTAGAAGCATGCCTGTTAAGATCGGTGCCATGATTGCGGGTCTTTCAATTATTTATCTCTTAGGAATTATACAACTATCCATCGTTGCGGATCTATCCATCCGTGAGTCTGTTGTGATCGGTGTTCTGCCATTCTTAATCGGTGATTCTATCAAATTGATCGCTGCATTGATCGTATCCAAACGAATTGAGCCCGTGATCAGATGATTGAACTGAGCAACGTATCCTTCTCCTATCATGAAAAACCGGTTCTGAGAGGCATAAACCTCCATATCAGAAGAGGCGAATACATCGGGATCACAGGAGCCAACGGCTCTGGAAAAACAACGCTTGCAAAACTTCTGAATGGTCTGCTGCTGCCACATAAAGGGTGCGTCATGGTAGATGGAAGATTCACAAGCGATCGTGAAAGCTTGCTTGCGATCAGAAGATCAGTGGGCATCGTATTTCAGAACCCGGATGCACAGGCAATCGGTGAAACAGTGGAAGAAGATATCGTTTTCGGACTGGAGAATATCGGAGTTCCGAGTTCTGAGATCGATTGCCGGATCGATAGATATCTGGACATGCTCGGAATAAAGGAACTCAGATACCGAAATATCAGTCTTCTGAGCGGAGGTCAGAAGCAACTGGTGAATCTGGCTGCGATAATGGCGATGGATCCGGAATGCATCGTTTTTGATGAGGCATTGTCAATGATGGACCGCTACAACCGGAAGAACGTGCTTGAGATCATATCCGAATTAAATAGAGATGGTACAACGATTGTAATAATCACCCATAACCCGGACGATCTGGTTCACTGCCACAGGATCGTCTCTATTGCGGAAGGCAGGATATCATTGCAGGAACCGGCTGAAGAGATCGAATATCGTGGATCTGAAGTGGAACTGGAATCTTTGCCTTCGATTGCTGGTGGAATTAAGGTACAGGTGACCCATACATATAGTTCAGGTACCGATTGGGAGGTTTCTGCCCTGAAGAAGATCGATCTCGTAATCGAGAAGGGCAGGATTTCCGGAATCATCGGTGGAATCGGGGCTGGAAAGTCCACACTCGCCTATCTTATCGCCGGTCTTAGCGCTCCCACCACAGGACGTATCACCATCGAGGGGAAGCCTCCTCTGCCCGGAAGGAATGTTGGGATGCTTTTCCAGCATCCGGAAGATTTCTTTTTCGAGAAGACCGTCCATAAGGAGATCTTTTTTGGACTGAAGAATATGGGTTTATCAAATGATGAGATAGAGAGGAGGATACAGTCTGTAATGGAACAGGTTGGTCTTGACAAAAAGGTTCTCAATGAGTCGCCATTTCATCTCAGTTCCGGAGAGCAGAGACTTGCTGCTTTTGCATGCATCATCGCGATGAAACCCGGGTACATTATTCTCGACGAACCAACCGCTGAACTTGATCCGGGATCACAGAGAAAGGTTCTGGATGTTATCAGAAGGATGACTGGTGAGGTGACTACGGTTTGTATATCTCATCGAATCCGGGATATTCTGGACATCTCAGACCGAATCGCAGTACTTAAACAGGGAAATCTGGTATTTAGTGGCACGAAAAAAGAGTATTTGAACCGGGTACAGAAGAATGCTCACCATATATAGAAAGGGCGATTCGTACCTCCACATGATCGACCCGAGGACGAAACTCCTGGTGACCGCCGGAACAGGCATTCTGGTATATCTATCCGGTCCTCTGAGACTCGGACTGTTATCAGTTATCGTATTATTACTGGCAGATGTCGCAAAAATCCCGATCTCCAATCTTCTGAGAATGTTAAGACCGATGTCGATATTCTTTGCTGCGATATTCCTGGCTCATCTGCTCCTCACCCAGGGAAGCAGTCTGCTTGCCGCCGCAATTCCGGTCGCAAGGTTCGTTCTTCTGATACTCTTCACAGCAATACTGCTCCATACGACCTCTCCATCGGAATTGAACACGGCTCTTATTTATTTTCTGAGACCGCTCGGGGTTTTTGGCACCGGCATCGCGTTCATGGTTGGTGTGGCAATTACGTTTATACCGGGATTGCTGCTTGATAAAGAGACAATCACAAAGGCGCAGGCAGCGAGGGGATATAAACCCAGAGGATTGAATGGTTTTATTGCGCTGATCGTTCCGCTGATGCAGAGATCGCTCAGGAATGCAGACGAATTATCCGATGCTCTGGAATCGAGATGTTATCACCGCGATAAGAAATATTATTATTATGAGAAGATGTTAACGAGGACGGATCATATCCTGATCTGGGTATTTATGGCGATGTTGGTTCTGTGGATTTCTGTTTAGCACTCAGATACCGCTCAGCCGATGCTGCTGCCAGCGCGCCATCCCCGACAGCGGTTGCAACCTGCCTGAGCATCGTTGTTCGACAATCTCCTGCTGCAAAGATTCCCGGTGTTGAGGTCGCAAGGCTCTCATCGGTTGAGATGAAACCATTATCATCCTTACAGACATCTGTAAATTCAGTATTTGGAATCAGTCCCACATACACAAAAACACCATCGACCGCAAGTTCGGAACGTTCTTTGGTCACAATATTTTTGAGTACCACCTTTTCAACCGTATCATGTCCGATGATCTCTTCTGCGATCGAGTTCCAGATAAACTCGATCTTTGGATTTTCGAATGCTCTTTCCTGCAAAATCTTTGCTGCACGGAGTTCTGATCGCCTGTGCATAATGTAAACCTTGTTTACAATTTTTGTCAGAAATAAGGATTCCGTTATCGCAGAATCCCCGCCTCCTACCACCATGACATCTTTATCCCTGAAAAAGAACCCGTCACAGGTTGCACAGAAGGACACCCCCTTTCCGATGAACTCCTCCTCACCTTTCACACCAAGACGTCTTGACGTGGCTCCTGATGCGATGATAACTGATTTTGTTTTATAATCGTGATCATGGGTTTTTACGGATTTATACTCATCTCCATTCCTTATTTCGATAACTCCTTCATCCTCGATTGTGAGATCAACTGCTCTTGCCTGTTCCTCGAATTTTTGCATCAATTCGGATCCACTGATCTTTTGAAACCCAGGATAATTTTCAACAAGATCCGAAAGCACAATCTGTCCGCCAACACCAAGTTTCTCCAGAAGCAGTGTCTTGAGACGCGACCTCTGCGCATATATTCCTGCTGTGATGCCTGCCGGACCTGCCCCAACGATGATGACATCATAGACGTCCATAATCCAAGCAGGGGATACATCTTACTTAAGGATTGTGCTCTGTTTATAATCGCACGTTATTCATGGCGTGGATACGTTGTAAACGGATTATGACAGGCTGATCAATTCATATCCCGGTCCACAGACATTTCTTGTACGATCCAATCACCATCTTCACTTCCGAGTCTCTAATACCCTCGATTTTACGATATATATCGATAAACTCCTGCAATTCGATTACGGATCTGAACATCGCCTCGCATAAGAGATTGAATTTCGTGTTTGTGCGATACATGGCGATGATCCGTTCATGATCCTTGAGCAGTTCGGAAGCAACACCCTGCAGGTCTGAATCTGCAATTTCCATGCTTATGAATGCTTTGACACACTTCTCCGCTTCTTTGCAATTGAGAAGCAAGATAAAACCTTCGATTATCCCATTTTTAGCCATTTCGTTGATTCTTCGTCTGACCGTTCCCTCACTCACACCGATCTTGTTTGCGATATCGACATTGCTCATTCTCGCGTTCACACTCAATATCCGGATGATCTTCATGTCCATATCATCAACCGCCAGCGTTTCGAGCAGACCCTCGCATGACTCCTTTCTCCAGCATCTGATTCCGTGATTACCGCAATCTGCCATGCTTATATGCATGTTCTGCTGATATAAAAATATTCTGTAACGAATTTCGTCACATGATTACGAAAATGTTTATATATGATAGATGCTCACGTAAGATGCAACATACTGAGGTGGACATTATGGAAGAATACAAATGGTTTCTGAGAGACGAGGTTGTCAATGCAGGTCTGTGCACATTCTGCGGCGCGTGTGCCGCGATCTGTCCGAACGACAGAATCGAGTTCCGGGAAGATGGTCCCGCACTGAAGGAAGAATGTCCGAGAAACGGGCAGGGAGCCTGTAAGGACGTATGCCAGCGTGTAGTGACATTTGCAGCAAAGATCGGTCCGAACATCTTCGGATTCAAGGCAAAACCGCCGTCGCTTCTTGGACAGTACGAGACGATGGTGGCTGCGCGTGCAACCGATCCGAAGATTCAGGAGGCTGGACAGGACGGCGGCGCTGTGACCGCCCTTCTCTCGTACTGTATGGATAAGGGTCTCGTCGATGGCGTGATTGCAACAGGTGCTGTTGGAAAGCCGAGTTCATGTGTTGTCAGGTCAAAAGAAGAACTCCTCGAGACGGCAGGCTCGAAATACTCATCGGTTCCTGTGCTTTCCGCGATCAAGGACGCAGGCGATATCACGAATGCCGCTGTGGTCGGGCTGCCATGCCACGTCTACGGAATCAGGAAGACCCAGTTCTTCCCCGGCATGATGGCACACGGCTATGAGGTCGGAGAGAACGGCGAGAGGATCAAGGTTCCGAATATTGCTTATGTCATCGGCTTATTCTGCACAGAGAACTTCAATTACGACAAGCTGGCAGGGTTCATGCAAGAGAAGGGCGTGGACATGAGCACGGTCAGGAAAGCCGCCATACACCTTGATGAACTGGTTGTTACGACCGATTCCGGCAGTTACGGTTTCGATCTCAATGATCTGTGGAACGCGGGCTGTGTTCAGGACGGATGTGTGATATGCAGGGATGCGGTCTCCAAACTTGCTGATATCTCAGCAGGATATATGGGCTCTGGCAAGGGCTGGACAACCCTGATGGGCAGGACTGCAAAGGGCATAGAACTGATCAAAGCGGCAGAGGAAGCAGGATACATCGAGACAAAGCCGGATATCGACCTTCATCGGATCGAGGAGTTTGCAGGACTGAAGATGCAGCGGTTCAAATGGGAACTCACACGGCGGCTCGATTCTGGTGAAAAAGTCAAGTTCTACTGGGCATCCGACTACCCAGGAATCGTGGGCGAGGTAAAGGGCACATTCTATGTCAAGATAAAGACCAATTCAGGACTGATAGGTGCAGATCAGGTTGCAAAAGTGGCTGAACTTGCCAGGAAGTATGGTGACGGGACGCTTGAGATTACATCAAGGCAGACCGTCGAGATACAGGGCGTTCCCGGCGCGAACGTGGACAAACTGATGGCAGAGGTCTACGCAAGCGGTCTTGCAACGATCGGGATGGGTTATGTCTCATCATGTGTCGGGATGGATTACTGTACAGAAGGGCTTGTCGAGACCAAGAAACTCTCAGCCGAACTTACGATGGCGTTTGCGCAGAAATTAACACCGCACAAGATGAAGATCGGTATTGCGGGCTGTGCCAACGACTGTGTGCGATCCAAGCGTCACGACATTGGTATCATCGGGCAGGTCCGTCCTGAGATCGATACCGAGAAGTGCAACGGATGCGGGCGGTGTGCCGAACTATGCAGGGTCGATGCGATCTCAATCGTTCTTGGAAAGGCAGTAATTGACAAGGACAAGTGCGTATCCTGTGGATGGTGTATCAGGGGCTGCCCGAACGAAGCGGCAGTCGAGGTTGAGCGCGGATATACTATACGGATCGGGGCAAACGATGCAAGAAGACCTGCTGACGGGATACTCTTAAAGTCGTTCTGCACGAGAGAGGAGATTCCAAAGCTGATCGATGCCGTTGCAAGCACGTTTGTCAAGTACAGAACAAAGCCTGGCAGAGAGAGGCTTGGGAACGTGATGAAAAATGTCGGCGAGGGCAGGTTCTTAAAAGAGGTACTGGATCAGGTGTGACGTGAGCAGAGATGATTAATCGTACATGCTCAATAAGTTGTGGCAATTTACCGCGGAGTACGCAGAGAACGCAGAGTCTCCGCGATCTCTGCGCTCTCGGCGGTAATTCCGTAAAAACTCCACATGATATTGAGCATGCTCGATTAATCGGGGTGCAGAGGTGATATTCATCTGCACCTGCGTGATCAAACCGATTCCATCTCCCCCAAAATGTGCTTATGCGGACGAAATAGCGGATGCGATCAGAGCGCTCTGGTGTACGGGTTGTGATGGGAACGCAACTGATCTATGCAATACCAGAAAGGAGGCGAACAACAATGAAACGAATTAAGAATCTATTGATAATGATAATACTTGCAACAATATCCATATCAGCCGCTTCCGGAGCGGAGGATTCTCAGCCGGGTGGAGGTTGTGAGGCTTGTCACCCGGATATTGTCAGGAATTACACCACATCTCTGCATTATACCGATGCAGGGCGAATATACGTAAACTTGCACGGAGGGTGCGAAGCATTTGGGATAGACGTGCCTGAAAGCTGTTCTACGAATAAATGTCATGCTCCCACCAATTGCAACGTGGGGTGCCATGAAGGATATGGTGTCTATCCTGAAGGACATGGAAAAATGGTAGCGATGGATATATGTGTTGATTGCCATCTTAAACGGTCAGGTGGAGGTTATAAGGGATTGGTATACATGCATGGTGAGTCAAAGAAGGGACCGCATCCCGATATTCATTACGAAAAAGGTCTTGAATGCATGGATTGCCACCCCTCTTCTGATATACACGGTGATGGACAGACATACAAAAGTCAATGGCTGGCTGTCAATGCAACATGCGAAGACTGCCACAAAAATCCGGGAAAGATTGTCAAAGGAATGAATGTGACACAATTCTCAACCGGAATAAACGCTCACAGGATACATGAAGGGAAACTTGACTGCACAGCATGTCATCTCGGATGGTATCAAAGCTGTATAAACTGCCATCTGGATACGCACAAAACCGATGGTACAACCACAGAGAACTTCCACCTGGGAGTAGGGTATAATGGAAAGATAAGACCATTCTACCGCCAGATGACATCATACGGTAATGAGACGTATACGACATTTGGTGAGTTCGCACCGCATACAATCACAGATAAGCCGCATGACTGCGCATTCTGCCATGAGAATAAGGAAGTCTTGTGCGAGGGCTGCGAGGGCGAGATACTTGGACCAGGTTCATTCATCCCGCAGGAGACGATAGACCATGTACTTGGTATTGCGCCAGCGCCTGCAAAGACTCCAGCAGCAACACCCGCGGAAGGTACGCCCGGTTTCACGGTATGCATTGCAATCACCGGGATGCTTGCGGCAGCATACCTGTTGCGGCGTAGATGAAGGAATCTTCCTTCATCGATTTTTATTTTTCTCTCTTCCTCAACTCTCAAGTATCACACGTACATCGACAGCCACCAGCCCTTTTTTCACATACGATGAGCGGGTTTATGTCAAGTTCGAATTATCTTTGTGAGTTCCCTTACGTCCATGGTATCAGATCCGGAGGTGGAAAACGCAATTCTTAAGAGGCTTGGTGATGCTCCATTCTCAATAGGCTACAGAGGGCGTCTATCGAATCAGAGCAGATACGT
>JAYEGV010000059.1:0-5153 GCA_034659235.1 Methanobacteriota archaeon | reverse complement strand
TCTTTGTGAGTTCCCTTACGTCCATGGTATCAGATCCGGAGGTGGAAAACGCAATTCTTAAGAGGCTTGGTGATGCTCCATTCTCAATAGGCTACAGAGGGCGTCTATCGAATCAGAGCAGATACGTGGAGGCGAATCCATAATGGTTAAATTGACGAAGGGAGAGAAGAAAAAGGAACTGAGGGAGAGAAAGAGAAAGAAAATGGAGATGAGAAGAGAGCAGATAGAGAAGGTACCAGAGACGGAAGAATTTAATGTAGAAGATCTCTCCACAGATATCTTTGAGGATTCTGAACTGTGGTGGGATGTATTCGATGGTCTCAAAGGAGATCAACGATTGGAGATGCTCTATGCAACGTTTGAGCTGGGAACAGGAGAAGAGTTCTGGGAGGAACTGGAACTTTTTTACGCTGTTGATCGGGTTTTCAATCGTTTAGCCTCGAATGATAGGGTAGAAGAAGGGGTAAAACTACTGGAAAGTCTCAGAGAGCAGAGATTCGAGCACTACATGGAGTATTTCACATATTATGATTATTATTTGATCTATTATTATGCACCACTGCGCGAAGAAGAGCGGATAAATGAGATCGTTGAGCATTTTGAGAGAGATCCTGAGAGGGAGGTGGATCATCTTTTTGCGGTGCTGGACGTTCTTAGATTATATGGCAGGGCAGAGGATGTACATCGATTGAGCAGCATATCGTATCAAAAACTGAAAGATTCGGATCGAATTGTGCCGGATGGTGTTGATAAACTCAATCGGATCGCTGTTTTCTCTGCTGTTCGGAAATATATCACCTCTCCTGACTATGGAACGAAAGAGGCGGAAGAAGAGTTACACAAGGAGTTAGAAGATCAGGATTTTTGGAAAGGAGCAGAAGCAGAGGCTGATTACCGATTGCAGAAGGCGGTCAAGGTATTACGCGGAGAGATAAAAAGAGATTGGAGACGAGACGATTTTTCAATCTCCAATGATGAATGTGATGAGAACGTTTTTTTGTTTGGCATGGATTTTATCCGTTATTTAAACATCGAGAGGTCGTATGAATGGGTAACAGGCGAACTCTTCTGTGAGCTGGTTACAAACTACTTTTCAGAGGTATCAGCGCGAAGAGGCGGATTTTATTTCAGTTTCTCAAAAGAGTACCTGGATGAATATCTGGGCAGGTTTTTTGGTTTCCTTGCTCTCAGTGACGCGAAAGGAATGGCGGTATTGAAAGCAATGGAACATTTCTCCTCTTTTCTGCATCATAAAGGTATTTTCACGGATAGGGAGTTAAAAGGGGTAAAACATGCGATACAGAGATTTAACAAGTCATTGGAAGAAATATCTAGAAAAAAATCGTGGAAGTACGGGTTTTTGGAGGAATGGGAGTGAGATTAGAACGATAAATCCTGATGCAGCCCCTCTACCCGCTGCCCGCACCTGATCGCATCGCGCAGTTCCATCAGATATCCATCCATCCGCGACAGGTGTGCACACATCTGCCGCTCAACATCAGTGGTCTCGATGATATCAGTGATTCCGCCATTCTTCATGACGATGCGCCGCTCTGTCGTTAATGCGAGCACAGGATCATGTGTCACGACCAGAACGATCTTTCCCTTACCAGATAGCAACTCCAGTGCATCTCTCTTCCTGATTCCTGCATTCTCGATCTCATCGATCAGAACCACTGGAGAATCGCTGATGATCGCAATATCAGCAACCATCAATGCCCTTGACTGTCCACCACTCAGGATGGTCAGCTGGCTATCCGCTGATATGGGCTCGCCAGTCAGCAGGTTCGCTGTTTCAATCGTTCGCTGCGGCGTGTCAGAGTTCTTGCCCCTGCTCTTTGCATGCATCCGCAGGAAATCCACAACGGTCATATCCGCAAGAAAACGCATATTCTGCGATAACTGGGCGATTCTTTTCTTTTTCGTATCCATCCTCAGTCCCTGATCAGGTTTCTCTCCATTGATCAGTATTTTTCTTCTTGAAGGCGTGTCTCTATCAGCGAGCTGTTCGATATCTGAGATGAGCGTGCTTTTACCGGAACCGGTTGGTCCGACGATGCCAACGATCTCTCCTGCCCGTATATGTATTTTATCAATAAATTCGGGATCGCAATCCTTATCAACCCCACCTAAAATCGTAATATCGAAAATATCAGTCATAATACCTCCATAATCTCATCGATGTTGCCATCCGTCACGACAACATCAGCATCCAGATGGTTGAGCGTGTAATCTTCCTTCACTCTGGATAACCCGCCTCCGGTAATATTGAGCAGAATCGTATCGTCAGAATCGACATTATTATTATCAACTGCACGGCACAGCGCTGCAACAGCAATGGCAGCAGGACGCAGGATATCCACACCTTCGGAATCCTCAAACAATCGTTTCGCATCGCGTGCTTCATCATTACCGATCGCATAAACCAGTCCGGATGTGTCATTGAGTGCGTCTGCAACCCCTCCTCTGAGACTGTATGGCGGATTTCTGTTTGATAATATGTCTGTGTACATCTCTTTGATCCTTGATTTGTCTGGCACGTCCTCAGGAATGATCTTGCTTCGATTGTGTGACCATGCGTTGAAGATTGGTGCAAACAGAGAATCCTGTGCAAGATGAAGACGGGGGATATGATCTCCAAATCTTCCATCGTCTATCAATCTGAGTGATGCTTCATAAGCAGCGATGCCACCGGTTCCGGAGCCGATCGCCTGGAAATAATGTTCAGGAAGTCTTTTCATAGACAACACGGAATCAAGCATCACAACACCCATGCCATCCCGTCTGGCAACATTTCTCGCGCCTCCTTCGCTCTGGAAGCCACCCATCTGCCCGATACGATCGCCAAGCATGATCGCATCATAATAATCCCCATCAACAGCGATTACCCGGATCGAATCAGAGGGATCGTTGGTGATCCAGAGACGGAAGATATCTGATGTCGGTATCACGATAACCAGTGAAAATCCTGCTTCCGATGCGATCTGGGCAAATGCACGTGCGGTATTGCCTGCTGAAGGTATCACAAGCGTTTTTTTGTCATGTTCAAGTAACCTCTGAAAGGTTGCAGGTGCTTCAAGCTCCTTGAAACTGCATGTTCTGATGAAAGCCCCGTGTTCCGGAAGATATCCGCTGAAACTGATGTATAAATTCTGTAATCCAAGTTCCTGTGCAAGTCCTTCGCTCCTGTATGTAACCGGCGCATCACCGATCTCCATGCTGCCAGAGACAGGGAGCCATTCAGAGAACTTCCAGATTCCAGGGAGATCTTTTATGACCAACTTCTTTTCCTGATATTCCGTACGAAGCAGCGCATCATCATGGCACCGGAGCGTGTAATGATCCGGAATTATGCGGTTGCACTGCAGGCATCGCAGTTGGTATCTGCCCATGCTCTGAACTTGGGATTGGAGCATATAAAATTATCCATTCCTGGAAAAATTTTATCCTTATTGTGAAAAAATCATAATGATATTGGCGGATTATGATCTCAGCATCGACATTGTCGATTTTTCCAGTGAAACCACTATATCCTTAAGTTTAACCGCAGAGCACGCGGAGAACGAGAGAGACATCAGAAAACCCAGCGAGGATTGGAATAGTCTTAAAACTCTGCGTCCTCTGCGATCTCCGCGGTGATAAATCACTGGATTTTTAGACAGTGCCCTCAGCATCTCTCAGCAATTCTCACTCGCGCAGACGTTCCATCACATCTATCAGATTTTCATAATCGATCTCAGTATTATAGCAGCCGTCATTCAAGAGCGGAACTCCGTACGTCACGATATTCTTGCGTTTCAACGATCGCATGACCTTGTTCAACTCATAATTGCATGCCACGAGAAGTGCGCCGTCCGCGGACTCTTTCTTGACGATGTGGCGGATGTAGGAGGAACCTGCAACGATGTACATCGTATAGCCAAACCGCTCCGCATCTTTCTTCATTCTCGAGAAGATGCACTTACCGCATGATCTGCACTCGATTCCAAAGCGCGTGGATGGCGCAGGGCAGTCGAGCGATCGCATGCAGTGCGGCACGAGCAGCAAACGGTGCTCCGTCTTTATAAAAGCATGTCGGTTTGCCATGTTTTTGAGCGATACCATCCATGTATCAAGTGTTCTGGTATCTGCATATCTGTGAAAGACCGATTTGATCGGGAGATAGAAGAAATCAAGGATGTCTGCAAAGATTCCGGCGAGCCAGACATGCCTGTTAAGACTGATACGACTGATAAGCAGAGCCAGAATAATTAAAGCGCTGGATACAACTACAATCGCAACCAGTACAATCCCGATTATATCATACATCATCACACATCGCCATCTTCTTGATCACTTCATCCACATCCACTCTTGTGTCGTAGCATCCGTCTC
Source organism: Methanobacteriota archaeon (assembly GCA_034659235.1). Lineage (GTDB taxonomy): Archaea > Halobacteriota > Methanosarcinia > Methanosarcinales > Methanogasteraceae > Methanogaster_B. The sequence goes on along the minus strand of JAYEGV010000059.1, from coordinate 779 downwards.
TTAAGAGGCAGACGCCCTGAACCGGTACGATCTTCGAGACTGCCTGCATCGATTCTGTCAATTCGGCATGACATGCCACGCCAAGACATGCATGTGGTCGATATGTTTGCAGGATCTTTGTGACAAAACTATCGCCAGGCACAACGAATACCTTGAAATGGTACTTATCTGCCGCTTCAACAATGCGCCCGATATCGCACCTGCCGCATCTTTTGCACTCATAGCCGATTATCGGATCGCACCGCGCCTTACACTCCGGATGCCTCATGCACTGCGGCAGAATGACAGCACGCCGCTCTTTTACATGCTTGAACCGCTCAAGCATCATCGCATTTCTGAGTTCGATGAGAATCTCATCAACGAGTTCTTCTTTAACGTAAAAAACCCTGCAAATCCACTTTGCAGGCGAGTAGAAGAGATACAACATAAACAGAACGAAATTTGGAAATAGAATCTCGTGTTTCTTGAAACTATAAACACCAATCGACAGTGCCAGTGCGGTCACCAGAAACACTATGACCACGACGTAGACAAACAATCTGCCAAGAAGTTCATAAGGAAGTGGCATGATTTAAAAAAGGTTGTGTTGGGTATTTAACATTGCCCGCGAGATGGATGGATAAAATAGGAGATGCAATCGAAGATGTTCATACGGTAACCTTACGAAAAATCGGCACTGTCGATTTTTTGTAACAACTCACCTTTGAGAAGTTGATCTGTTTTTAGCCTTTCCGTTGGGTGACACTTCAAGTTTTTTCAGACACGGATTAACACGGATT
>JAYEGV010000058.1:0-2548 GCA_034659235.1 Methanobacteriota archaeon | reverse complement strand
CGCAGCAGGGTCTCAACAGCTTCCGGATGCTGAGGGCGAGGTTGAGCGGCTAAACACGTACGTGTGCAGTTACTTACCTTAGCGCCTATCCGAAACTCGTTAAAAAAACAGATGTGGTTTGATATATTATTCTCTGGTTTAAGGATTTCAAAAAGTGTTCTACAATCCCACCTTCTCTGCTCCACAGATCAAACAGATATATGTTCCTGCCAGTACATCTTCAGGTAAAAGCGAGCCAAAGCCCGAAAGGAAGAACGTATCCATGAACCAACCAGCACACCTCACAGAAAAAGCACATCGGTACAGAAAACTGCTGAACGACGCGCTTTCGGATGTAGATATCGTGCCGGACACGTCATCGCACCTTCACATCGTTGCAAAGGATTATTTATTGATGGCAGAATCCTATTACAAGGACGGCGTCCATTTCCTTGAGGCTGATGATCGTGTCAATGCGCTGGTTGCTTTCAGTTACGGGCATGCATTCATCGATGCAGGTGTTCGGTTGGGCGTCTTTTGTATGAGGTGATCATGAATTACAGTGTAACAATGGAGGCGGCATGGCTGGTACGGGATGTGAGAACCATCGACGATGCGATCGGTATTGCGATCTCGGAAGCAGGTAAGCGATTTCATCCGAATCTGGACTTTGTGGACATTGAGATCGGATCGGTCGCATGTGCGAAATGCGGCAAGGATAACGATGCAGTGATGCTGGTTGCGAGTACTGCGCTCGTTGGGATGATGCTGTCCATGAAGGTCTTTGATGCGGAAAGCAGTGAACATGCGGCACGGATCGCCAAGTCGGTTGTCGGACGTGCGCTCAAGGGCGTGCCCCTGCGTGTGATCGAGGTTGCGGAATGGAGCGAATAAGCGAAGTCTTCAGCAACGGCGCATGTACATGGATGCAGAATCCAGTTCTATGTGCCCCTTTTCTTCTTGATCTCCTTCTCAGGGCTGTGTTTTTCATGTTCGTGATTGCAGGAGTTGCGATTACCATCGGTACCGATGCGGTCATGAAGATCGCATCAGAGCTATCAGAACTCGCGCAGGCTTCATCGTATACCGACGAACTTTCACCTGAAGTGATGTACAGAATATATCATCTGGTCACGCCGTTCATCGGGATTTTCATTGTTGCATTCTTAATCCTGATAATCGGGTGCGCGCTGATCCAGGCATTCTTTGAATCCGGTGCAATCGGCATGGCAAAGACCGCAGTCACAACAGGCACCACAGGAATGCGCGATCTTTTCAATTATGGCAGACAGAGTGCGATCGATCTCTTTCTTGCCAATATCGCCATCACACTCCTGTTTCTTGCCGGGATTGTTTTTCTGGTGCCAGGTGTCATATTGATCAGGATATCTGGCAGCATCGAAGCGTACGCGACCATTATTGTCATCGGATTAATTCTATTAATATTATATATAATTATCCTGTTGATCGGATTGTCACCTGTCAAATACGCACTTGTCATCGACCATACAGACCCGATCGAGGGTATTGAAAAGGGATGGAAATTCTTTTCAGATCATAAATTCGATGTTTTTTTGATGTGCCTTGTGATGTTTGGTATATCCATTATTCTTGGCTTGATCGGAAATATTTTTTACATGAATCCGGTCACAACAGCGATATGGCAGTTCGTCGGTGTGCTGATCGATCTGTGCATCATCATGCCACTTATTACGGTATGGTGGACGCGCCTCTATCTGAGCAGAGAACCCGTTATGGCAGACACGCCTGCACAGCATCGATTCTATCAATAATTCCTACCAGTCTGTTGTTATCAACCACTGAAAGCCTTCCGATATCCAGTTTGAGCATCATATCGATGGCTTCTGAAACAGGCATTGCCGGAGAAACGGTGTGTGCAGGAGTGCTCATGATTCGTTCGACCAGCGGTGACTGTTTTGCCCTGGTGCCGCTCTCATCCTCCAGTCCGATTCTGGCGAATCCTGCGCTGATGATGTCGTGTCTTGTTACCATTCCGATCAATGCACCCTTAGGAGATTGGACAGGCAGCCCGGTAACATCCGATTCGAGCATGGTTGCCCACACCTTTGCAATCCGATCATCTGATGAGCATGTTACGACCCTCTCGGTCATGATATCGCTCACCACGCGATGCGCTCTCGGATGTAACTTCCTCAGGAGATCAGCGGCACTCAGTACTCCAGCAAGAATCTGATCATCGATGGATCTGATCACCGGCACCCTGCTCAGTTTTACATCAACCATCATCCGCGCAGCATCCTCTACACCGGTATCCGGTGTTATGGCAGGGCAAACAGTTGTGAATCCACGCACGGTTACACCTGAACGGGATGATGAAACATGCAGCACATCCTGATCCGTTAATACCCCGAGCACACGCATAAACCGTCTATCCTCAACAACAGGGAGACTTCGAAGATGGTGATCGCGCATGATCTGGCGTGCGTGTGTTACGAAATCATCTGCTGTGACATACACAGGTTCCTTTGACATTACATCGCCAACAGTCATATAAATCTCCAACCTAAATCACGGTGATCTGTCTGGT
>JAYEGV010000057.1:0-2549 GCA_034659235.1 Methanobacteriota archaeon | reverse complement strand
ATCTATGCAGGCGGCAGTAGATATCGCGATAACGTCATCACTGGAAACGAACTTCGCGACAACGACAAAGCCGGGTTCTGGTGCAAGAGGGGGATGCAATACGCCGAGATCACCCACAACACAATATCTGGCAATGGCAACGGTCCAGGCGTAACTGATGATGTAACCGGGGGAATTGTGTTGAAGTGCGGTAGCTCAAATTATAACACAATCTCTGACAACACTGTGACTGAGAACTATGGTGATGGGATGTATATCGGCGGGGAGGAAAATACCATCAGCCGTAATACGGTGAACGATAACACCGGGAATGGAATCGATATGGGCAGGAGCGATGGGTCGTACGACAACGAATTATATGAGAATACGGTCTGCGGAAATGGAGTGTGTGACATAGTGGTGTACGGACATGGTTCAGGTACCACCGGCGACGAGAACACCTGTGACACGACAGCACATTACCATGACGCCAGCGTTGATGCCGGATGCACGTACCGGTGCGGCTCAAAGCCGGACTTCATAATTTCCGGTGTCACAGCGGAATGGGTCAATCCCGATGATCCGGATTGCAGATATAAGATTACCTACACGATAGAGAACACCGGAAATGCGAACGCATCCGACATCTCAGTGCGCATATACGTAGATGGAGATCGCGAGCATGATATGATAATTTCGGAATTGGGAGCGGATGAGAGTCGCACCGTCACAGTGCCTGATACGTCCACGATGTCAGGAACATGTGTTGATATTAAAGTCTGTGCAGACCATACAAGCTCGATTGATGAGTTCGACGAGGATAACAACTGCCTCACGGACGAATGGTGCGCTCTGCCTGACATTATCGTAACCGGGATCGATGTTCCTGGCGAAGTCTCCATGATTCTTCCAAACGACGCCATAGCCACGATCAAGAATGATGGTACCGTTGAGACCGAAGAGAAGTTTGATGTCGCGCTCTTCGTTAACAACGATCGTACAGGAACTGCGAATGTTCCATCAAATCTTGCTGCGGGCAAAAGCATCAATGTGACGCTCATCTGGACATCAGCGCTCAAGTCGAACGGACTGAGGGTATTTGCAGATTCCGGAGATGCGATAGAAGAATCGAATGAGACGAACAACAATGAGACGACATCGGTAGGCGGGAACGGTGGTAATGGTACCGACGATGCTCCTGGTGGTCCTGGTCCACATAGATATGATGGGGATGGTGTACCTGTCGAGGATTTGATTCAACCCGGTGAAGTCGACCCGGGAGAAGGGGTGGGCGAGAACTGGAACTATGATGACATCGGAAACGAGAGTGCATCAGGGCGTGTTTCAAAGGAACGTGTTTCGGCTTTTCCATTCAGACGTAATCCGTTCTTTGGTGTGGTTAAGGAGGTGGTGGTCTCTTACAGCGGGATCACGATTGCAATCGCATTATCCCTGCTACTGCTGTTCTACTTTGGATTTCATGGCGAGATTAGGGTACACAGGAGGAATAACAGATGAACATTGTATCAATCATCACGCACCTGCCGCAGATTCTGCAATCTGCGATATACTTCATCTCAACGTCGCTTCTGTATCCGGTGATCATCGTTCTGCTCGGACTGACCTTGTGGCTCATAACCGAGATCGGCGTCTTCACTGTCGAGTATCTTGCAAGAACAGGCAGGTTATCGAAGAATCCGGAAGACATCGAAAGAGAGGTTATCAAGGCGAAGTCAATGGTCGAAGATGACGGGTTCAGGGAAGGAATCGATCTTCTCAACCGCTCTACATCGAGCCGATTCGTATACATATTTCTGGACGGACTCCTCGCGATAAAAGAGAAAGAGATCGAGCTGGACAACCCCGGAACATACAAGAAGCTGTTTTCGGTAAACCTTGAAAAGTTGCTCCAGAAGTGCGATCTCTTAATCTCAAAGCGGCTTGAGAAATCAAAGGCAATGATAAGGCTTGGTCCGATGTTCGGATTGATGGGGACATTGATACCGATGGGACCAGCCCTGCTCGCACTCACGAAGGGCGATGTGGAGACGCTTGCCGGAAACTTGATCATCGCATTCGGAACAACGGTTGTCGGACTGCTGATCGGTGCTGTATCCTACCTGATCACGACAGTGAGGACACGCTGGTACAGGCAGGATATGAATGACATACATTACATCTGTGAGGTGCTGTTTGGAGGTGAAGAATGAAATACATGAACAGAAAGACAGAAATGTCAGACGAAGACGAGGATCCTCTCTCAGGCGTTGCAAACCTCTTTGATGCCGCGATGGTCTTTGCTCTCGGACTTATGGTGATGCTCTTAATCTACATGAGCGTACCGGAGCTTCTGACGCAACAAGATGTTACGATCGTTAAGAACCCTGGAACGCCTGAGATGCAGGTGATCGTAAAGCACGGTGAGGAGATCGAGACTCTCAATGTCACCGATGATATGGTCGAGGTTGAGATATCAAAAGTGCTCGGCACGATCGGCATGACGCCTGAAGGTAGCACGGTCTATGTGCCTGAGAGTGGAGGGTAGAAGCGAATGATTACCGATCGACTGA
>JAYEGV010000056.1:0-2563 GCA_034659235.1 Methanobacteriota archaeon | reverse complement strand
CAAATCCTGCTATCGCCATCAGTATCGAGACCAGTCCAACCTTCTTAAAGAACGGAGAATCGGTTATCCGTTCATCAGGATTTCTCGGAGGTTTTTTTAGCAGATCCTTCTCCATCGGTTCCTTGATGATCGGAAGCGCGAGTGCTACCGCATCGAAGAGATTGATCCAGAGTATCTGCACCGGTTCGAGCGGAAGCCGGTCATGGAATAGTACCAGAAATGGTGCAAGCAGTATCGCGCCCATAACCAGCAGCGCCTGCCCGCCATTTGTCGGAAGCGTGTACAGGATGACCTTTTTTATGTTATCGTAGACGTACCGCCCTTCCTCTACTGCAGATACGATCGTTGCAAAGTTGTCGTCAGCAAGGATCATGTCGGAGGCTTCCTTGCTCACCTCGGTTCCGGTGATCCCCATCGCAATTCCGATGTCGGCGGCTTTCAATGCAGGTGCATCATTTACGCCATCGCCTGTGACCGCAACAACATGCCCATGCGCTTGCAGGGCTTTTGTGATCCTGAACTTGTGTTCAGGCGCAACCCGTGCATATACGGATACATCCTCCACGACAGCATACAGTTCAGAATCACTCATCTGCGATAAATCCCCTCCTGAGAGCACTCTATCCGCATCGATTCCGAGCAGGCGGGCGACGGCTTTCGCGGTTATAGCATGATCTCCTGTGATCATCACAACCCGTATTCCGGCACTCCTGCATCTCTCAACCCCGTCTATCGCCTCCTCTCTTGGCGGATCGATCATCCCCTGAATCCCAAGAAAGGTCATATTCGCGAGATCATCTTGATCAAGTGATCCTTTATCAGTTACCTTGTATGCCATGGCAAGAAGTCTGAGCGCTTCTGCTGCCATCTCATCTGACTTTTTCACTATATCTTCTCTGTTTATCGGTTCGATCTCGCCATCGATCATCTGGGTCTGGCACATACCAAGAATCCGCTCAGGCGAGCCCTTCACATATACGATATGCTTTCCATTCTCCTCATGAAGCGTAGCCATGTACTGCTGCTCCGACTCAAACGGTATCTCATCCAGCCGCGGCAAACCCTCTTTGATTCCTGCTTTCATCGCAGAGACCAGGAGTGCGCCTTCGGTTGGATCTCCGATGATGTTATAACCGTCACCTCCCACGACACCTGCGTCATTGCAAACATAACCAGCTTCCAATGTTTTGATCAACTCATCGCTCATCTGAGATGGGATAAACTCACCTTCTGGCTTGTATCCGACCCCTGTTACCATGTAGTCCATTCTTCCGGAATATATCCGTGATACCGTCATCTGGTTCTTTGTGAGTGTTCCTGTCTTATCCGAGCCGATAACAGTGGTGCATCCAAGTGTCTCTGCGGCAGGCAGTCGTTTGATGATCGCATCCCTGCGCGCCATAGCGGTCACACCGAATGCCAGAGTCATCGTTACCACCGCAGGCAGCCCCTCTGGTATCGCAGCGACCGCCATCGACACCGAGGCGAGAAACGCATAAACCAGATCATATCCAAACCATACAGCCAGTACAAAGTTGAAAACGGTGATTGAGAGGATTGCAATGACAAGGAATCTGGTGAACTCTGCCATCTTCCTCGTAAGCGGTGTTACGATCTTCTCTGTCTCTTTTATCAGTTTTGCGATTCTGCCGATCTCTGCCTCTTCCCCTGTTCCGACAACGATTCCGGACCCCATACCTTTTGTTACAAATGTGCCGCTGAATGCCATGCACTTCTGATCTGCAATCGTTGCTTTTTCCATGACCGGATCGGTGTGCTTGCCAACAGGAACAGACTCTCCTGTAATCGCTGCTTCATCTGCGCTCAGGTTCTTTGTGTAGAAGAGCCGCAGGTCCGCAGGAACTTTGTCCCCGCCTTCCAGCAGCACCACATCTCCTGGAACCAGTTCTCTTGCTGGTGCGACAGCCTTTGTACCGTCACGTATCACTGTCGCATTCGGCACCATCATCTTCTTAAGTGCCTCAACCGATGCCTCGGCTTTTCCTTCCTGAATAAATCCGATGATCGTGTTTGCAAGAACCACAGCAAGAATAACCGCAGTATCCATCCACATATCCAGAACACTGGTAACTACGGCAGAAGCGAGCAGGATGTAGATGAGCGAACTGTTAAACTGCATCAGAAACCGGATAAGTGCACTGCGTTTCGCAAATGTCAGCTCATTATATCCGTACTGTTCAAGCCTTGCTCCGGATTCCTCTGAGCTGAGTCCTGACTGCCCTGACTGCTGGATTTTGAAAACCTCTTCTGCAGGCAGTTGATACCAGATAGTTTCGTTTGATGGTGCGGATGTTTTCATCACTCACCTCATCTCTGCAATTTCAACCATGCTGTATATCGATTGTAACACCGTGCCAGGTATAAAGATATGGTCGATGTATGTGTTCAGATACCAAACTTCAACCTCGATACGATAAAATGTAACAACTCACGTTTTAGAAAATTTCCTACATTTTTTAAACTTCTCCCACAAAGAAGCATACTTCAATTCGACTTTTAAAATTATCTGCATTTTCTCATGGGCAAAATCAAAGTATTGGAA
>JAYEGV010000055.1:0-2570 GCA_034659235.1 Methanobacteriota archaeon | reverse complement strand
AAAAAACTTGAAGTGTCACCCAACGGAAAGGCTAAAAACAGATCAACTTCTCAAAGGTGAGTTGTTACACAGAATCAAAACTCCCTTCTGACCATATATTCTGCCCACATCAACAGAAGATCCTTATACCCAGATTCCGGTATATTCGCTATATATTCCTCTGCCGCCCTCACATATCTCTCGGCAAGCGCACTCGCATACTCGATGCTTCCGAGTTCCCTGAGAAGATCCACTACCTCGAACACCTCTTCACCGGATGCTTCTTTTTTACCAAGCATCCCGGATAAGTACCGTTTCTGCTTCTTATCCGCATTCTTGAAGGCATGGTACATAATGAGCGTCCGCTTCCCTTCCCTGATGTCAGAACCAACTGGTTTTCCGAGTTTTTGCACATCCCCGACCGCGCCGAGAATATCGTCCTGTAACTGGAATGCAGTACCGCACCTGCCAGTAAACTGCGATATCAAATGAACCAGTTCATTTTCTTCGTCCTTTGTATTGAGCCCGATCATCGCGCCTGATTTTCCGGCGAACTCATACAATGCGCCTGTTTTTTTCCATAGCATCCCCAGAATCCTATTCTCATCGAGTGATTCGATCGGATATCTCGAATACTGAACATCAAGTGTCTGTCCGGATAACAATGTCAGTACAACACCGGTCTCCATCTCTCTGATCAGATGCAGCACAACACCGGAATCGATACCGCGTTCCGCAAGTTCGGATAACAGCGAGACAGACCAGCCCTGCTGAACATCTCCTGCAAGTATCGCAACCGATGTGCCGTAGCGCACAGCATCGTCTCCGGCGTAGCCGAGATCAATCGCCCTTCTGCGAAATTCCTCATGCACCGTATATCCACCGCGCCGTCTGCAATCCCGATCGATGACGTCGTCATGCACGAGTGTCCATGTATGGAATATCTCGATTGCTGCCGCGGCAGGAAGCGCGATCTCTTCATCGCCACCGACAGCGCCACATGAGAAGAGCAGCACAGCAGGTCGCAATGACTTTCCCTGCCTCCCGTTCAGGTACAGATATACTGAGTCGTGAATATCATCAGGGGAGAACCGCTCCTGATACCGATCAGACCTGATATACTCATAGACGAGGTTGCCGCGTTTTGCGAGTTCGTCTTCGAACGATTCGTTCATATTCTCATCCAAGAATCAATTCCTCTCCGTTTCTGAGCAGATGGATGGTATCCCCGAGCACATATCCTGTATCCTCAGCCATCTCGATATAAGAACTATGCATCACAAGGTTGCCATGTGCCGGGATCACATGCTCCGGACTTATCATGCGTAACAACTCCCAGTGATCCTCCTTGCAGGCATGTCCTGAGACATGAACCCCGTCATAGATACGCGCTCCTCTCATCCTCAGTTTTGTTTCGAGGGCATACCTGTTTGCACGAGTGCTGGGCGTCGGTATCGTATTTGCAGAAAATATGACCTTATCACCGGTCTCAATCTTGTATCCCGTATTATCCATCGATATCCGCTCAAGTACAGCGCCAGGTTCGCCTTGATGTCCTGTTACGATCGGAAGATACTTCTCCTTTCCTTCGGATGTGATTCTTGCAAGCGCTTTGTCTATGGTCTTTCGTACACCATATATCCTTAAATTTTCTGGAAACTGTATATATCCCATTTTCTGTGCTAACTTTACATATTTATCCATTGAACGTCCCATGAGTACGGGGGTTCTACCCATCTTCTCTGCGATTTCTAGGGTAGCAGCGATCCTTGCGATGTGAGACGAGAACGTGGTTACGATAACCCCTGACTCAGTCTCCTCGGTACCGATGAGCACATCGTTGAGCAGATCCTTTGCGATGCGCTCTGATGGCGTTTTTCCGGAGATTGCAGAGTTAGTGCTCTCCACGATCATCAGAAAGACGCCCTCTTTTCCGATCTGTTTGAGTCTCTGAATGTCAGGCGGCTCGCCCAGTGTCGGCGTCCGATCCATCTTGAAATCATTGGCATACAGGAGAATGCCCCGCGGCGTGTGCACCGCAATGAAGACGCAATCGATGGTACTGTGCTGCACCCGGATGAATTCTATGGAGAGGTTTGGCGAGATCTCTCTTATCTCACCAGCGTTCATCTCAATCAGCTCATTTTCTGCGGTGAACTTGCGTTCTGCCTTGATCAACTGTTTGATCAGACCTATCGTGTAAGGTGTTGCGATGATGGGTGCACGGTATCGATGTGCCAGTTTTGATATCGCTCCGATATGATCGAGGTGTCCATGTGTACAGACGATTGCTCGAACCGTACCCTCCACCTCCTTCATCACGGTATCATCCGGTATCGCGCCCATTTTGATCAGATCGAGCGAGTGCATCCGTTCGATCTCCACATCCTCATGAATCTGCACCTGATCGAGACGAAGCCCCATATCAAAGATGATGATATCATTGCCAACATGCACCGCTGTCATATTCCTGCCCATCTCATTGTATCCGCCGACAGCAACAATTCCGATGTCGTTCATTATATTCCTCCATGTGAAATAGTATTGTGTGGACGTGTGATATACTTAATGATTTGGTGGAATCGGGATTG
>JAYEGV010000054.1:0-13169 GCA_034659235.1 Methanobacteriota archaeon | reverse complement strand
CCTCGCCGCCGGGTATCGATTCCGTGATCATCGCAAAGATGTCGCACCCTGCCATGATCCAGATCATGATGCTTCCCATAACAATCTTTGCGAACTGGTGGATATCCCCAAAGTTTCTGATGCCTGATAGGTAGAAGAGCCCTGCAAAGAGCACGATCATTCCGCCCCAGCCACCTCTGAAGAGGTCTCCGGGTATCTCAAGAATTCCGTAGGAAAACTCGCCTCCTCCTGCACTTACCAGCAGATCAGCAAGCCCGAACGCTGTTGTTACGATTCCGAGTATCGCAAAGTAGATTGCAGCAACCGGTGATGAATTTTCAGCCATCTACGCCACCCCCAGAAGAATTCCTATCAGGTGTACCAGACCGCCGTACATAAATACGACCACTGCAAGAGTAGCCAGTGCTCCGATCAGTTCTTTCCATCCCTCTTTTAGCATCATTGCAAATGTTGCAACACAAGGGAAGTAGATCGAGACGAGGACGACAGCTGTGATCATCTGATACCTTGTCATCTCAATTACCGAGAGTTGCGCAACAGCAAGGTCTTTTCTGAGAAATGCAGCGATCAGCGGACCTGCGGTCTCCTTTGGAACACCGAACCATCCAAGAAAGATCGGTTCCAGAACCTCACCGAGGAACTGTATCACTCCAAGAAGGTAAAGAACATTCACAAGAGCACAGCCAAGTAGTACGAAGGGAATTGCAACCTTAAAGAATCCCGCGATCCTTCCCCATACCTTCTTTCCGAGATTATTCAGCAGTGGTCTTCGGTACGGTGGTACATCGATCAGAAACTCCGGAGCTTTTCCAGGAATGACCTTGTTCAGTATATAACCGAAGATGAAGTATCCAATGATTAGATAGAGCAGAATCCAGCCCATAAGACCTGGAACTACATCCTGCATGATCCCGATCTGGGCACCGCACGGGATGAATATAGCAAGAAGCGTCATCATGATAAAACGCTGTTTCTTCGTCTCGAGAATCCGTGTCGCAGTGACACCAGGCACATTGCACCCGAGTGAGAGGATCGTTGGCACGATTGCATACCCATGCAGACCAATCTTGTGCAGCACCGTATCGATCAGTACTGCGAGTCGTGGCATGTACCCGATATCCTCAAGGAGTGCAAGCATCAGATAGAATATGAATATCGCAGGCAGAACAACGCCGATTGCAACGAAGAGTCCTGATGTCAAGACACCGAACGCCTCGAAGCAGTTATCAGATAATATAAACTCACCGCTCTCAATGCCTCCTGCATCAACCATGATGGCATAGAGCCAGCCACCCTGCCCTGGGAAGATCCCCTGGAGCCATGGAAGCCAGTATCCGTCGAAGAGTTTTACAAAGAACCCGTCTGTGCAGAGTGTTCCTGCAAACGAACCGAATACGCTCCAGAAACCATACAGAATCGCTATCGCAACCGGGATGCCTGTCATCGGCTTGACTGTGAGTTCTCCAATCGCATCCTTCAATGTATGCCTGTACTCTCCGAATGTTACAGTCGCTTTTGATATCTTATCGATTAAGCCCCACCGCTCATCAACACTCAGCGTCATGTCAGACCTCCTGCATTCTCGATTATGGTGTCCACCTCGACCGGTTTCGCATCTTTCAGCCGTGACACCAGTTCCTTTATCCCCTCACCACTGATCGCGGTTGTCGGAACGACCGGGATGCCTAAAATCTGCTGTAAATTACCAACATCGATTCCTATGTTCTTATCCTCCGCGACATCCCACATATTAAGAGCGATTGCGACCGGATATCCTTCCTCGATGATCTCCAGTGCCAGATAAAGCCCGCGTTCGACCTTGGACGCGTCGATGACACAGATCACCTTTGCATCCTCACTTTCATGGAGCATTGTAACAGCAACCTCCTCTGCTTTATCCTTCGGATCAAGAGAGAACGTTCCTGGCACATCTATGAGCTCGACATCCTCACCTCCGATCTTCATCCATCCTTTCGTGTAGTCAACCGTTGTTCCCGGATAATTCGACTCGGTGACGTTCGCACCTGTCAGACGGTTAAAAAATACGCTTTTGCCAACATTGGGGTGTCCCATCAAGAGGATTTCCATCACTTCACCTCCACGGTGATCTTCTCTGCCACATCCAGTCCAAGGGATGTGTTTGCCTCATCGACAACCACGACAACCGGACCCTTGATCGGCTGTTTTGTGATCATCCTCAGGTTCTTGTCGACTCTGATACCCATACCAGCCACCTGTTTTTGCAACGTTTGCTCGATGTCTGTTACGGTACCTTCTTCTCCATAGTTCATCTCAGATAATTTCTTTTTCAATTTATCACATCCTGGTGACTCTGATCTTCTGTGCCATTCCTCTACCGATCGAAACGACACTTCTATCGACTTCAATTGTGATCGGACCGTTCACTGAGATCACACGCGCGACACTGCCCTCATAGATGCCTCGCAGGTTCAGTTTCTGTCTGATGCCGTGACCGCCTCCGATTTCCACGATTCTTACAGGCTCACCCGGTTTCATCTGTGACAAGTTCATATCGCTTGAGTACATCCTGTCTCACCTTTTAGGGTATCCTATCAATTGTAACAGATGTTGCTAGGTATACATATACGATGCCCTAGAAAAACTAGGTTTTTTTTGTAAATCCGAAAAAAAAACTGACTACATAAAATCAAAGAGCCCCATCTGCCTCGACTTATCGCTCTCAAAGAGTGACTTGATCTCAAGACCGATCAACTCAATCCGCTGCCTCGTATACTCGGATACATCATATTCCTCTGCCACCCGCATGGATACATCGAGATACTTCTTCACAGAGCCTTCCTTGACCGTGAGTATGATCCTGCCATGACATCTCGGGCAGGTATCGCTCAACAGAGGTCTGCGGAATTTTGCTCCGCATTTCACACATCGCACCTTCTGCCTTGAGAACGCACGGAGATTTCCGATCATATCCGGCAGAAAATGCGAGTTTATCACCCGCTCTGCAACATCATCCGCATCCACAGCTTTTATCCTGCGAGCAAGCGCTAACTGGACGTTCAACTTCTCGACCATCGAGCCAAGCGTCTTGTATGCGCTGTTTGAGGGTCCTGCTGCGATATTTGATGTCGAATGTGTGAATCTGCTCTCGTACTGGGATACCGTTCCGAGATGCTTCGCCACTACATCCATCACATCCTCGACACTCTTCGGATTTGCAAAACGTTCTGCAGCCTCATAGAATTCGAGCGGATATCGTTCCATGATGTCGATGTTGTGTGCCTCCTTGTCGATCTCCTTTGGATCGATCCTTGTTGTTAAAACAAGCGGGGCATCCATCCAGCCTCCTCGTTTTCCAGGAAGATATGACCTTGAAAAGTTCAGGAGTCCGTCCATGAGCAGCATAACGCAGTCCTCGTCGCCGTCGCAGTTCGCAGATACCATAAAATCGTTGATCAGGAAATTGTGGTGATCCTCAACCTCTATGTCATACAGATAATCCGCCTCCGCCCTGGTAGGTTCTACCGTCTTTATCTCATCGAGGATCGCATCACCGGATACGATAGACCGCGGCGTTCCTTCCTTCGAGAGAACTGAGTTTAAGGCTGCCTCTTTCCGTACCGATACAAACCCGACCTCCTCAGCAAATCTCCGTGCATAAGACGACCGTATCGAGATGTAATACAGATCGAAAACATGGTACTCCCCCTTCTTATCGTAGAATTCCTTTGCAGCCCCGCCAGCAGGTCTTCTTTCGTGTTTCAGCCGGTAGAAGATGCCGAATCTGAGCAGTTGCAATCCAATATCCTGCAGAAGTCTTCTGCTGACAGAGGAACAGGTGACGTGGAGCCGATCCTTCTCGACAGAGCCGTCTCCAGAGAAATATGCACTCAGAAGGTGTTTGATCTTATTTAGAGGCAGACTAACCAATCCGGACGGGATTCGCTTATCTTTAGCACCCTTGCCGGTTCCAAGAATGCCTGTAAAGAGGTGATATGCCAGTCTGCTGGATATGGTCAGGACATTGCCCGACCTTCCCGGGACGATTCCGAAGACATCGGTGATGCACTGCTCCATATCCTTTAAAATATCGTCTTCCATCGATGAAAGGCTGATCTGGTATAAACTCCGCTCTCTGGATCTTGCATACCCTTCTGCAAGATAATAGCCGAGCAATCGCATAAAACTATCGTCTATTTTGATTATTCTTGGAACTGTCGTGTGATCCCGCTTGACGCCGAGTTTGCAGCCCATTGGTAGTATATCCCAGCCGTTCCCTGATGAATCGAGCAGCGATTTCAGAGTGTGCAATGGAATGCTATCCCGGTAGAGATAGTTAGAGAGTGCTTTGCTCCCCACACCCATCTTTTGAGCAGCGGATTTCAGCCCTCCGAGATCATCTATGCATTTTTCAATACATGGTCTGACGTCTCTGACCATAACCTCCTCTGATAGTCTGTCGATCCTCAAAAATTCCATGAGCAGGTCTATCTCTTCGGAATCGTGTTCGACGATATCGATCCTCTTCGGCAGAAGGAGTCTGTCGCTCTTTGATAGTTCCAGTATCTTCTTGAACTCAAACTCGCCTCCGGAGGAGCGCACCATCATCCTGTGCTCTGGCGATGCAACGAAGACCCGCCCGGACTTTGACGTTAGTCGCACCAGATTGGATGGTGCAGGTGTCTTGATGACTGATTTTATCCTCTTTACCTCAAATTTGCCGTTTGCCGGGTTCATCGCGTATGTTTCGATTCCTTCGACCATCTTCCGCACCGTGCCAAAGTTGTCTACGATCTCTTCAGGAGACTCTGCTGAATTGTAGATGTCTTCAAGTCTCGCAAAAACCGGTTTTTTGGAATTCAGAACCAGAACATCGGTGTCGGGGGAAAGGCAGTTCCTGCGTTTCGCTGCATGGAAGAACGGGTGCGCATACCCAACCGATGCCCGTGTGAACCCGATGAGCCTTCCGAGAACGCCAGCAGAGGTGTGCGGGGCAAGCCCGATCACCAGTCTGCCAACGAGATCGTTTCTGTGCGAGGCATTGTAGTATGCATCCTCTCCGTAGTATTTCACAAGAAGATCATCGATGAAACGGGAGACCTTGAGCAGATATTCGCCGGCATCGATCGATAGTACGATATCCTGCACGTCAAGTTGTAATATCTGATCCGGATCGGTCAACGGGTTGCCATCGATATCAGATACATAACCAATCCGTCTCAGCGTATCAAGATCAACTCCGATCTCCTTTGCAGTGAAGTGTGTGAGCGGCAGGTCTGTCAGATCGTATCTCACGGTACCATCCTTGAATACGACTACACCATGTTTTGCACGAAGCACTCCTTTTTCAAGTGGTTCCGGAGTCTTGTCTTTTGAGATCAATCCCTGAACTCCCTTAAAAGTTGAAAGGATATCTCTTTCTCCAAGATTTTTGAATGCTGATGCGTATCGTGCTTTCAGATCGAGATCGATCTTCTGAACCGATGTCGTCTCTGCGCCGCATCTCGGACACGATTGGCTGTCAACAGGAATCCTGCAGCGCTGGCAAAATAACACAGGATTCGTTCTTGCGCCGCATGTACACCGGTATTCATACGTCTCGCTTCCGCATTCCGGGCATTTGCGCATTCCGATCTCAACAGGGATCACTCCGATCCCGGCGTTCATCGACCTGGTGTAGTTTGATGCCTGTTTGAGCGACCTTGTCTTCCCACCAGCATCCCCGACAGGAAAGAGAACATGCGGCGCAGGCTTCATCTCCCGTTTATTTGATTTCTCTGGTCTGCCCATCCGTGCTCCGATCCTTGTTGGCGCCCTTGGTCTTACACAGATGCCGCTTATCCTTGATATCGCTTCAAGAACATTTGTTTCTCTGATATCATCCCATTGTTTATGCAGGTTCTCGATCCCAAGACATCTGAGCAGAGGAAGCGGCTCATCTATACGGATATCACCGCTTATGACTCTGTGCGGGGTGAGCATCGTCTCAAGAATCTCTTTTATCTGTTCATCGTTTGGAAGGACAAGTATCCCATCGTCGATTCTGTTGTACGATGATATATATTCAGATAAATATCTAAAATCATCAATCGATATATCGTGCCAGAGGTATGTGAACTTCGGATGCAGCGGAACACCGTAGCGATCGCACAGTTCCAGCGCAAGTTCCTGATCAGGATTCTTAAGATCACCATCTATCGTGTGTAAATCGACCTTCTCAGCAAGTTCGCTGATCCACCATTCGAAGCAGTATGAAGGCGGCATCAACGGATGATTATTCTCAAGAAAATCGCCGTAATTGATTAGAATCTCCCCGACATCAAGGATCTCCTCGACGTTGTCATAGAGTTTCCTTGCCTCGTCTTCAGAATCGATATGTACCACATCCCCGCCAAAGAGGCGCACGGTAGGTCCTTCGATGCTGTCCACAGGGCAGACGGCTGCTGCCTTTCCAGGGCGTTCAACCCTAACTTGGGTTCCTGGGGCAAGAAAAGCATCGGTTATGATCATGGTTGCTGGTGAGACGCCAGCAGCAGCAAATCCAGTGTTTCTTGCCCTCCCGTACCTGAGCCGGAACCCACCAGGTCTCGACGGATGCGAGAAGACCGGTCTTCCAGCGATGAGATCATTCAGATACTTGCTCTTCGGTTCGATGACCGTGCCGCCATCATCGCTGCTTCCACCTTTTGTGCTTGTGGTGAGCTGGCTCAAGAAATTCCAGCCATCGAGACCGAGTTTCGCCACATGCTTCATGATCTTCGGTGCTTTTAATGCCATACCTTCAGCGATGACGAGCGCCATCCCGCCGCGAACACGATTCGTCTCGACGCGGGCAAGATTTCGATAACCTTCGACCTCTGCCTCCTCTGTTGGTTCGCCATCGATGCAGATCGGGCAGTTCGTTGCGATCAACCGGATCTCATCATCAGACGGCATGTACTGCAGATTGGCGATCGTCCGGTAGATCGGTATCTCCTCAACATACCGCTCAATCTCCTCGTTTCTCGGAATATATCTGTTGATACCGAGTTTTCTTCGGATATAGTCTGCAACCAGTACAGAAAGGGCTTGCGCAGTCCCACCAGCACTCCTGATCGGTCCTGCATAAAAGATGCGGAGATATTCGGTTCCATCGTCATTCTTTGCTATATCGACCCTTGCGATCCCTTCGATCGGTGCTGCAACCACCCCTTCGGTCAATAATGCAACCGCTGATCGTACCGCAGTCTCCACAGCCTCATCCCTGCTATCAAACGAATGGATGCGCATCGTTGCGATATCAACACCAAGCTGTAACGCTGATTCTTCCCTGCTCATCTCTGATTCCAGTTCACGAATCCTGCCTGCGATCGGGATTCCGATCAGATTCTCGACCCTGTCTGCAAGGTCTTTTGCAAGCGGAATTTCAGGATGTGGCTGTGGGTCTCCGCCTCGCAAGCGCGCTCTCGATGCGATCTCAAGAGTATGCTGCAGGTCGGTTTCGATGAGGTCAAAATATGGGTACGTGCTGTGAGTGGTCACGATGTGAACTTGGATGGTATGTGACGTAAAATTTGTTGAATGCTTCACTCATACTCACTGCAGATACGCCGCGCCTGACCGCCTGATCAGTTCATCGCAAACCGGTTCCGGTTTTCCATCCATGATGAACTTGCCATCCTCGATCAGTACCACACGATGGGATACCTCCTTCACAAACTCGAGATGGTGGCTGATCAGGAGGATCGTTGTTCCGAACTCAGCGTTGATCCGTTTCAGTGAATTGGTGACATCCCGCAGCGTTATCGGATCCAGATCACCGAACGGCTCATCGAGCAGCAGGATATCCGGATGGTGTGCAAGCGTGATCGCAAGCATCGCCCGCACTCTCTCGCCGCCTGATAACTGATACGGGTACTTATCCAGCACGCTCATGGGAAGATCGAGCGCATCAAATACAGACTCAGCATACTTTACCGTCTCTGTATGCGGGAAACGCGGGAAGAGCGCGCCAAGAATATCCGGGGAAAGGCCAAGCGATTCGAGCTCATCCTTTGCACTGGTTTCTGGCATATCCACGATCTGATAGATCGTATCCAGCACTTTTTCTGTTATGCCGAGTTCTTCCGCCCGTTCTTTCGCATCTTCTATCACACCCTGCCCTTTCACACCGAGTTTGAATGCAATCTGGTCTATGATCGTCTCATGCGGGCTTAATGCAAACTCCTGAAACATGAGTCCGATCCGTCTTCTGATGTCCATCCGCCTCTTATGATACTGGCTCATGTTCACCCATTCATCACCATCTCGGTAGAACACCTCTCCGTGCTTTGGAAAGATGAAGCCACACAGCATCTTCCAGAGAACCGTTTTTCCTGCGCCGCTCGGACCTATGATCGAGGTTATATCTCCTTTATTGATATTGAAATTGAGTGAGTCGAATTTCAGTGTCTCTCCCCTGACCGATATGAGATAGAACCTGTGTGAAACATCCTTTACTTTTATGGCTATTTTTCTTCTTCCAGGTTTTCTTTTTGGCAAAGGAAGCGGTTCAGACATATTTTTAAGAAAACGGTCGAGTATCTGTTCCGGATCGCCTTCATCGATGACCTTCCCATCATCGAGCCATATCAATCGATCCACGAGGTATCTGTGAACCTCTGGCAGGTGTGATGCGCAGAGCACGGTCAGTCCGGTCTCATGGTTCACCTTCTTTATCGTATCAAGAATCTCCTGTTTGGTTGCAGGACATGCCATGGTTGCAGGTTCGTCGAGAAGGAGTATCTTTGGCTTTTTTGCGAGCTGTCTCGCTATGATCACTCGCTGTTTCTCGCCTCCGCTCAGGATATAATCCACATGCCGTGCCTTTTGCTCCAATCCAACCATTCTGACATATCGCATCGCCTCTTCTTCCATCTCCTTATAATCTGGCAGATTTTCGGGAGGGAGTGCTTCATAACCGATTCTGAGCGAATATATCTTTCGAAGGACGTCGTTTACCACATAATCTGACCACAATGCAAATGTTCGCTGGAGATGTATCGCAGTGCTTCTTTTCAGTTTGGAAAAAACCTCATCATCGGAGTCTGGTGTAACTTCCAGTCCATCCAGTTTCAAAATCCCGGAATCGAACGCCTCAAACCCGCGGATGATATTTAAGAGGGTGCTCTTTCCGCCGCCGCTGCGCCCTATCAAACCCACAATCTCTCCTTTATTTACATTAAAACTGACTCCATCGAGCGCTTTTATCTTTTCTGAATCGATATCGTATTCCTTTACGAGATTGTTAACTTCCAGCATGTTTGTCATGTACATCCTCCGAATATGTGGTGAATCATTACGTTGTTCAGACATGTATTTAACGTTTTGACGTGTCCTTCCATAGACCATGACTCAACGATGATATTGAATATATTCCCGTTCATAACATCATTTCGTACTATTTCCTGGCACATAGATGACCTTCCCGTTTGCAAGCCGGTACGCCGTTCCGAGCACCTCACCCTGCCCGCCTGCAATCCTCTCGGTCATGTTCATCACCTCGATTGTCTGCCCTTCCTTTACCATGATCTTCATATCCGGCTGTCCCGGGTTTGTGACAACCGTTAGATCGGCGTTCGGATCAAGCAGCTGCGGCAGATGATACGACATCGTGAGCATCACGATCAGCGCGACCGAGAAGACCATTGCAACGTCGAAGAGATTCGCCACACTGGTCAGTGGACTCCGCTCGGAATCATCCAGCAATCCTCTCTGCCGCGTGCGCTTATTCCTTGCCATAATTACTCTCAAAAGTGTCGAGAATGCATTCGATGTCGTTTATGTCCTGCTGGTACCATCTTCTACGGATCATCGTAATAACAAAGCCAATGGCACCTGAAAAAAGTCCGAGTACCGTGGTTGCGAATGCGATCACCAGATTGTGTGCGAGTTGCTCCACATTTCCCTGTGCAAGCCCCATCAGAGCAGGACCGAGCGGGATCAGTGTTCCCATGAGCCCGAGCATCGGACCGACTGTGGCTAAGATTCTGGTCTTTTCAAGTTTCTTTGCCATTTTAATCTCATAATCGCCAAATAATCGGTCAAAATTAAAGTATTTTTTACTAATGTGATCTGCAAGATCGTGCAGAAATGATGATACGAAGAAGGGTTGGTTGCTGTTTCTCAGAGTGGAGATATCGATTTTTTTACATAACTGTTCCAGTTCGGAAACATTTCGATATCTTCTTCCGTATTCGGAGATGAACTCACCAGCCGATGCAAGCGACCAGATCACAAATGCGAGGAGAAGGATGATCACCGGGTACAGGAGCGCGTACGAGATCCAGTACAGGGTCTCAAATAGTACCACCGATGCGTCCATGCCTCAATGCTCCTGTGTTCTGTCGATGACGAATCCAACCGCTATTACAAGCAGCAGCAGAGTGAGCGGTATCACGGTTCCGGCGAGATCAAAGTGTGATGATGTTATCTCTATCTGTTTTGTGCTCATGTATGCAGGCATGAGAACCGCCCCAAGAATATAGAACAGTCCGATGAAGACCATTGCATCACCGAGTGCAGCCGGCGTTTTGTTGAGTTTCTTGAATAACAGCGAGGATCCGATCACGAATACAGCGAATGTCACCCCGACTACGATACCGATCGTGACACCGCCCAGACCGAGGTTTGCTGCAAGTATACTGCATGCGATGAATATGGCAGCAAGACAGACCGGACATGGCAGCGATAGGATCGCAAAGGTGCGCTTTGAAACATCGCAGCCACTGTTCCACTTCTTTGTGGTGTACAATCCGGCAGCAATCATTGCAAGCGCTAAAAGCGTGTGAAACACCAGACCAAGGTTGAGCAGTCCCTGCATGAAATCGATCGAGAACAGCGTGATCAGGTAGCCGATCGAGATCGAGATTACAAGATATCCTGCTGCGACATACAGGATGTCTCTCTTCCGGATGCTCGAGAGTCCACACCCGGCTCCGGTCTTGATTCCGAATATAGCGATACTTACAAGAACGCCGAATGATGCGATGGTGATCAGGTTCATGGTTCGTCCTTCGTTTAGTTGAGTTTAGAACAAGTCTGGTTTATAAGGATTGTGGTTGGGGTGAGATCAACCTGCTCCGCACCGCAGCAACAAGAATCGGAAGTGTTATGGTTGCATCGGAATATACGGTGACCGATTTTGCATCTTCGCTGATCTTTCCCCATGATTTCGCCTCATTGAGCGTTGCGCCGGAAAGCCCACCGGATTCCGGGCGGTCGGTTGTTAACTGGATCGCATAGTCAAATCCCTTCGATGTTAAGAGCATTCCCTGCAGAATAAAGTTCTTTGGAACGCCCCCTCCGATAAAGAGAGCACCTGACCGCTCGGAATCGAAGTAGAGATCAAGGAACTCATTGACATCTGCAAAGACATCGACATTCAATGGATTCGTCTGTCGATATAACCACGCATGCAGCCCGATCATTGAATCCTGAACAGCAGGACAGAATATCGGGACATTGCACTCATAAGACGCTCTCAGAATCGAATTCGGATCAGTTAAAGATTTGCCGATTTCCGAGAGCATCTCTCGAATCGAGATCTGATCATCCATATCAGGAAATACGCGAAGCAGGTGCTCTTCCAGGTGAGCAAAGTGAAGATCTGGCACGTACACATCATATATACGATCAATCTCTTCGCGATGCAGCGCATTGTCGTCAACGATCTCGCTGCCCTTATAATGAGGTAGTCCGAGCGATTCGAGGATGTCGTGCACGAGATTTGCGCCTGTTGAGACGAGAACATCGATGTATCCGTCCCTGATCAGACCTGATATGATGTTTCGCATACCTGCAGGCACCATCGCGCCAGCAAGTCCGAAGAACTTCGTCGCGGAATCGTCGTTTAACATCTCCTCGTATATATCACATGCCTGCGCGAGTCTTCCCGCGCCGAATCCGCATCCGCCAAGTGTGCAGACGAGATCATTGACATTCATGTCGGATGTGATGTGCGGCGGTGCGATCGGGTTGTTCGGTTGCATATATTCACATTTTTCTGCCGCGGTGTTATCGGTTTCGGCACGAATATTTCTGGTTCTCTGGCTTGGCTCAGGAAAAGCAATATATACCCAGACACAAACCATATCGTTACTCGATAACGGTTAAGAGGTAAATACATGAAACGAACACCGATGTTGCTTGCGACGCTTATTCTGCTGGTTGTGATGATCTCGGTCTCCGCTGAGGTGGAGTTTGACACGACCGCACTATATGCGAAGGATGTCGACTGTACGAAGTGTCACCCTGAGAATCCCCATACCATCCATGAGGAGGAACTGGATGCCGGAAAGGTGACCTGTGAGGCATGTCATGGTGAAGCGCTGGAGATCGCAATCCCGCAATGTGGGAAATGCCATTATGGTACGATTCACAACGTGCACATCAAGAAGGTGATGACCGAGAACTGCACCTACTGTCATGGTGATATCAATACTCATCACAACAACGAGATCCTTGATACGACGGTGTGTGCTCACTGCCACCGTGATCTTGTGGATGTGCACACCGGGTGTGAACCATGCCACAAGACTGCGCCAGACATCGTGAAGCCAGTACAGCCTGCCGGAGTGACTATTCTATGTCAGGACTGTCACACACAGAAGGATCTGGTACATGTTCATGGCGAGGAGACTGATACATCGATCTGCTATATGTGCCATCGACCAAAAGGTGACAAGGAGGAACTGGAACCGGATGTGATTCCACACCTGATCCATCTCCCGGACCTGGCGACCTGCGAGGAGTGTCACATGCCAGGAGGCAAGGTAATTCTACCTGCATGCAGCAACTGCCACGATCTGACAGGACTGCACCTTATAACAGTTGTGCCGCGCACGCAGAGGGAATTGCACTGTTCGGTATGCCATCCGGAAACTGAAGTGCCAGCGGTTCAGAAAGAGATCGAAACCCCAAGAGTAGAAGAAGTGGCAGAAACCCCGACGGCAGCACCGCCCGAGGAGGAGAAACCGAAGAAAGGCGTACCCGGATACGAGGCTTCATTGCTGGCAATCGCGGGTCTGCTTGCATATACGGTCAGGCGAATGAGATGATATCAAATTCGCCTCTTTGATTTTGTAACAACTCACCTTTGAGAAGTTGATCTGTTTTTAGCCTTTCCGTTGGGTGACACTTCAAGTTTTTTCAGACACGGATTAACACGGATT
>JAYEGV010000053.1:0-2581 GCA_034659235.1 Methanobacteriota archaeon | reverse complement strand
TGTAACTACTCACCTTTAGGAAGCCCCCACCTCACAACCCACCACTCCGGCGGGCGGATCAAACTTCGCCCTGACCATTTCGATAAATCTATCGCCATGCTTCTTCGCGGTCTCGTAGGTGCTCAAAATCACTTCGAACACTTCAGCGCCGGTCCACGTCCTCCTGCCACCACTAATCTTGCGGTGGAGTACGCACGGACGGGCGATCGATACTGATGAGCCGCGACGGCAACGTCGCGTCCCTTGATGCGCTCATGATCCTCCAAGCTGTTCCGCACCGCAATGATACCAAAACGCCCCCTCATCCCTTATACTCCCCTCCAACCACCTCACGTATCCGGTCAGCGGTCTTCGGTCCGACCAGTTCCACCTCCATCAGTTCCTCCCTCGTTGCGCCCATCACCGCCGCAACCGTTCCGAAATGCCTGAGCAGATTCTTCGCAACAACAGGACCGATATTCGAGATTGCGGATACGACATACTCCTGCTGTTCCGGAAGCATCAGTGCTGATCGTTTTCCATGCAGCACAACCTCCCGTCCGTGATCCTGCTGCTCTCTTCTTGCAATTGCTGCGATCATCGCAGCGGTATCCTCTGCATCCTTGCTCATGATGATCGATACACCAAAATCAATCGCTATGGATGCGAGTGCGCCACGCACGGCGTTCGGGTGGATCTGCCTGATGTTATAGATATCGCTTCCCTCAAGAATCAGCACCGGTCTCTGATACGTCCGTGCAAGATCCGAGATCTGCCCGAATAACTCGCGCCGCCCGTTTATCAGCGAACTCAAGAAATCACTCGTTGTCTTTCGCTCGATTCCGACACGATCGCTTGCAACATAATCTCCGATCTCAAGCGTCTGCATGACCACGCTTACGCCCATCTCCCCAAGGATCGTTGACACACCCGACCTAACCTCTCTGTGATCGACATAAGCGACCAGATCTTCCCCCGCGAAGGCTGCCAGCTGCTTCTGTTCGATCACGGGCTTTTGGATCGGTATTGATCCATGCATGTCAGACATCGCTGCCATCATCTTTGACTCCTTCCGTGCGCTGATCCAGTAGGAAGCCTCGTCTCTCGATCCTTTCGCAATCAGAACAACAATCCTTCCTGCACGCTTTCTGCCTGTCCTTCCTTTCCGCTGGATTGTGCGTATCTCAGATGGTACTGGTTCGTAGAAGAGAACAAGGTCTGTTGAGGGGATATCCAGTCCTTCCTCTGCAACCGATGTCGCAACTAGGGTATTATACTCGCCTGATTTGAATTTATCGATGATTTCTGCCTGCTGCTTCTGTGTCAAGCCCTTATCCTTGTATTTGCTTGCCTGTCCAACGAATCGAACAGCAGAAACGCCATCCACATCCTCAAGTGCCTTTGTCACCATCAGAGCGCTGTCACGAAAGTTGGTGAAGACGATCACCCTGGAATCAGCGTTGCCGCGCAGTTGATCAGCGACGATTCTGCGTACCGCATCCAGCTTGGGATGTTCTTCGATGGGCGAGGAGAGCATCTTCATTGCTGCACGCATCTCTTGATCCATAACAAGACGTTTTGCTGCCTTACTCCCACTCCTGGATCGTGCTTCCGCGTTCAAACGATCGAAGTACCTTTCAAGTGCCTCTGTCCCTTGCGTTTCTCCGAGTTCAATGGCATGTTTGATCTTAAAAATCTCTGCAAGAAGCGAAATTGCAGAAAATGCATCTCTATTACTTTTTTCGATGACCTGCGCCTGTAGTTTGCTCTGAAGATCGAGCAATTCCCGTTTAGACGCGTTCTCAAAAGCATTGAAACCAAGTTTCCTGAGTTTTCCGAACCGGTCAACAAGTACCTTCTCCATCGCCTGCTTCAACTCCACGATTCCGGAAGGGATATCAACACGCACCCACTCGATATCCCGATCGTGCAGATAAGGGATCACATCAGAATCTGCCTCGCTCTTCACCTCCACAGATTCGATATGAAGATTCTCACACACCTCTGCAATCGTTTCAGGATTGCTTCCCGGACTCGCAGTGATGCCGAGAACCAGCCGCGATTTCGCATCCGCATCCCCGAAATACCGCTCAGCAATGTACACATACGCATATCTGCCGACGGCACGGTGAGCCTCATCAAACGTTATGTGCACCACGTCATGAAGATCGATGCGTCTTGCACGAAGATCATTTTCGATGGTTTGAGGTGTGGAGATGATGACCTGTGAGTCTTTCCACATCTCTGATCGCTTTTTTGCCGGAATGCTTCCTGTAAATGTTGCAACCGTGCAATCCGGAAGTGCCTGCCTGAAAAAATTGGAATGCTGCTCAACAAGCGGCTTTGTTGGTGAGAGGATCAATACTTTGCCTCCGAGATCATGGAGGCGTGTAGCGATCACCATCAGCGCAACAATCGTCTTCCCAAGTCCTGTGGGCAGCACGATCAGACACGAGCCTTTGAGCGCGGATGAAGTGAGTGCAAGCTGGTACAATCGCTGCTCGATCATGTCCTTCCTGATCAAGGGGTGGGAGATATATCTGGTCACCATGGTAATATCGCAACCTCCTGCTTATCTGAGACAGCAAACCATGTCATGATG
>JAYEGV010000052.1:0-2608 GCA_034659235.1 Methanobacteriota archaeon | reverse complement strand
ATCTCACGGACGTATGTTCTTATATGGGCTTAATGCATTCCATTTATTTATGATGCAAGCGAAGGTTCAGAGGCTGGCGCAATCGAGCGCAGGGGATTGATGATGAAGAAAAGTATATATCGACAGTTGCCTGGACTTAATTGCGGCGAATGTGGATATACGAATTGTATTCAGTTCGCAGCCGCGCTGGCATCCGGAGAGGTAGAAGCAACCAGATGCCCTTTTCTGCTTCAGGATAGATTCAAAGAGAATATCAGGCGGATTCATGAGATTTTATCCGGGAAAATAGAGGAAGAAAAGGAAGAGATCGTCGGACTCATCGATCATCTTGTAGCAGATTTTGTTTTATCCCCGCTTGAAGACGAACCATCATGCAGGGAGGATCTGCATCCGTTTGATACAGCCATCCGGTTTGAAATCGGAAATATTCTTCGTTATCGTCCATGGGGGTGTCCGATAACGCATTTTGCAAAAATTCTGGAGATGAATCACGGAATCGTCACAGTACACATCACAGGTCCGCTGCACCGACTGGGCAGTGCAATGGAATGGAAGGATGCAGGAATATGCATGGTTGTTGCCTTTGAGGGATTGGTAACGAGAGGAGACGTTCCTGATGTCGGATCCACAGTGCGGTTTCTGCCAGCACACTGCATGATGGGTAAGGTGCACTCTGGCGTGATTGTGCATTCAGAGGGCAACCGTGTGCGGATTGAGGGAATCGATCTCAAGGTCTGGTGATGTTTTCGTATCGGCGGAAAGTGGGTTTTAAATCACTGAGTACCCAATAATCATCATGAAGCATATCATTGTCACCGGGTACTTGCTCAATAAGTTGTGGTTCTATATATCCTCATCTGCGTTCATTCGCGTTTATCTGCGGTTGATTAAGGAGACCACATCTGAAATTAACCGCAGATGCACGCAGATACACGCAGATAACCTTATGATATTGAGCATGTTCGTCACCGACGGGGTTATGAGCGGTCCTGGAAAATAAATGGTGAATATCGATGGACAGGGATCAGACAAAGCAAGAAATTGAAGAACTTGTTAAAAAATACACGGATTTTGAAAAAACCAGATCAAGAAAGGATATGGACAGCATCAGCGAGGCGAATGTGCGCGCTGATTTTATCGATCCTCTTTTTAAAATACTCGGCTGGAACATCTCTGATCCTGATGAATATGACAGGGAACACTTCATTCGCGGCACAGGCTTTGCAGATGTGGCATTGAAACTGAACAATGAGCCAACAGTCTTTATCGAGGCGAAGCGATTCGGAGGCATCCCGCACATCAGGGAGCGGGGCGATGGTGACTGGACGATGGAAGAGAGGCAGGCGATCCTCTACGCGGCAAGATCGAACTGCAAATGGGCTATACTTACAAATTTCGAAAGATTCAGGGTGTTCAATGCCGCAACAGGTCTCACGATCCTAAATTTTGAGATGGTATATGGCTACCTGAATCGATTCTCAGAACTGCTTTATCTGACAAAGGATTCGGTAGAGTCCGGCAGAATCGAAAAACTGGCAGAGCGGGAGGAGAAGCCGGATATCGACCTTGAGTTTCTCGGACTGCTGAACAGATGGCGGGTGACGCTTGCAAACGATATCTATACAAACAATTTTTTGAATGAAGGCAAGCCCATCACCATCGATCAGATCATCCCGCCAGAGGATCTGGCGATCCACCCGGCGCGGGGTTCCAGGCAAATGACAGAGTGGATCGAAAAACGGCGGAAGAAACTGGAAGAAGAAGTGGATTTTACCATACTGAAGGATGAATCCGGAAATTTCGATGTGCAAAAACTCAAAAGTGCAGTTCAAAGAACATTGGACCGCCTGATCATTGTCAGATGGGCGGAAGATAACCTGATCACGGATGATCCGAACATTCTTTCCCAGAAACTCCGCGACTGGAAGATGACGCCTGCGTACAACTCTATCGTGGATCTGTTGTTTGCTGATCGTGCGCTCTTCGACAAGTTCAATAATATCCACAACGGCAGGATATTTGAGCGCGGGCACATCTGCGAGAAGGTGAAGATCGGTGACGATGTGCTCGGCGGGATCATCGAGGATATGAGCAAGCGGTCATTCCGTAAATTCGATTTCGATATTCTTGGGAATACGTACGAGACATATCTCGGGCACACGCTGCACCTGAAGGAAGATGGTACTCTTGGTCTCAAACCGAGTCAGGAAACGAGAAAGGAGTCCGGAATCTACTACACACCGCCTTATGTTGTGGATTACATCGTCAAGAATACGCTTGGGGTTCTGCTCGAGGGGAAAACACCTGAAGAGGTCGCAAAGATCAGGGTGCTCGATCCTGCATGTGGGTCCGGCTCATTTCTGATCAAGGCGTTCGATTATTTCAGTGATTATTACAAGAAAGAGAACGAAAGGATTCGAGCGGAGAAGGAACGGCGGGTCAAGGAGTATCTGGAATCAAACGGCAATCAATTACCTCTGGATTTTGGGAATGGGTTATCTGATGAATACCGGGACGTTGAGTATGATATTCTGGTAAACAACATTCATGGAGTCGATCTGGACGAACAGGCTTGCGAGATCGCTGCTGTGAATCTGATGCTCAAGGG
>JAYEGV010000051.1:11188-13371 GCA_034659235.1 Methanobacteriota archaeon | reverse complement strand
TTTTCTAAAACGTGAGTTGTTACAGTGATTCTACTTAAGATGTTTTGATTTTTAACGTATAGAAATATAAAATAATCGGTCTACATCCTTCCATGCCGCAGAATCGA
Source organism: Methanobacteriota archaeon (assembly GCA_034659235.1). Classification (GTDB taxonomy): domain Archaea; phylum Halobacteriota; class Methanosarcinia; order Methanosarcinales; family Methanogasteraceae; genus Methanogaster_B. The sequence continues at coordinate 13,264 of JAYEGV010000051.1, read as the reverse complement.
GATCAGAAGCCAGAATCCCATCACCCCGGCGCCAAGAAACCCGATGATGCCGATAACTGGAATTCCGAACCATCTCGGCGGAATGTCTGAAAGAACGATCAGCGCTGAACCCATAACAAGCGATGCCAGAACGATAGCAAAACTGATGCGGTTGCTGACCTGATCGAGAGCATGTATCATCGGCTCAATTCCTCTGTGCTCGAACCTGATCGTGGTCTGCCCGCTCTTTGCCTGCTGTAGAATGTCATGCAATCCGCCAGGTATCTCATGCAAGAGGTGGATGAGTTCAGAACCTGATTCTATCATGTCACCTGCTACACGTCTTGGGCGCATACGATCCATCCGGATGCGCTTTATGAAAGGAGTTGCCGAAGCCGCAAAGTCAAAATCAGGGTCAAGCATCGTACCGATCCCCTCAGATTCTGTGACTGCCTTTGTCATCATGAAGAGATCTGGTGGAATCTGAAGGCGGTTCTGTGTGATCAGATCCATTAACTGATGCAGAACCTGTCCCGCGTTGATCTCTTTTAAGGGTTTTCCAAGGTACTGCATTGTCAGATCCGCAACATCCAGTTCCAGTCTTCGACGATCGATCTGAGCATCAGATCTTACAAGTCGAAGCAGCGTATCGGTTGCTTTCGCCTCATTCTGATGGACTACCGCGACGATTAAGTCTGCGATATCCTCTCTTGTCTGCCTGTCGATTCTCCCCATCATCCCGAAATCGAGGTAACAGATCACGTTACCGGGCAGGATCATTATGTTTCCCGGATGGGGATCGGCATGGAAGAAGCCGTGTACAAAGACCTGCTTGAGAATCAGATCTGCGCCGCGGGCTGCTATCACCTTTCTGTCGAACCCCCCCCGATCCAGCCGCTCGATACTGGATACCTTGATGCCATCGATGTACTCCATCGTTAGAACCCGCGCAGTTGTTGCCTCTGAAAACACTTTTGGGACGTAAACAGTGGGTTCATCCAGAAACTGCCTTGAAAATCGCTCGATATAAAACGCCTCGTTGTTGTAGTTGATCTCCTTCTTAAGAGACTCTGCAAATTCCGTAACAATCCTTGTGGGATGGTATATCCGGCACGCATCCACATTCTGCTCCAGAAGCGTTGCCAGATGGAGCATAATCTCCAGATCAACCTCGATCGTCTTTTTGATGTCAGGACGCTGTACCTTGACAGCCACATCCTCACCACTTATGAGAGTGGCGCGATGTACCTGTCCGATAGACGCTGCTGCAATCGGAATCTCGTCAAAATCCCGAAATATCGTAGTAATCGGAGATTTTAGTTCGGTTTCGATCGTCGTCTTGACGTCCTCGAATGGAAATGGCGGCACCTCATCCTGTAGTCTCTCGAACTGAGTGATGAACTCCATCGGAATCAGATCAGGACGTGTGGATAGAATCTGTCCCATCTTGACGAAGGTTGGACCGAGTTCTTCCATCGCCATCCGCACCCGCTCTGGCAGGCTGAACCTCTCTGCGGCTTCATACCGTCTTCTGATACGTTTTGGGAGTGCAATCTCGATGTAATGCCCGATATGAATGGCATCGATGATATCACCAAATCCATATTTGAAGAGAACAGAAATAATCTGGCGGTAACGCTCGATATGGCGGTATGTACGAGAGATAACTCCGATTTTGTGTATGTGCATTATTTTCCCCTATTGCGCGGTATAACATTATCTACCACAGTGACAGATAAATTCTCTGTCAGAATCGGCAGAGCTTCGTCCGGATGTGGATGAAACCGGATTGGAGATATCGGTATGTCACTTTCCACCGGAAACGAGTAAATGGAATAGGATTGAGCACAGGTTATTCGCTTTCATTACCCGGAACTGGAGAGGTAAACCCCTCATAAGCCATGAAATTATTGTGAATCTCATATCTGCAACAACCACAAAAAAAAGGCTTGCAAGTTGGATGCCAACCGGACAAAAACTCCTATCCCAAAGGAATTAAGATACCTGATGAGATGCTGGAACAGATTAACATTGTTAGGAGCGATTTTTATGGTGAATGGAACTATACCATCACTCCAAGAAACGTATCGGATTGTT
>JAYEGV010000051.1:0-11088 GCA_034659235.1 Methanobacteriota archaeon | reverse complement strand
GACAAAAACTCCTATCCCAAAGGAATTAAGATACCTGATGAGATGCTGGAACAGATTAACATTGTTAGGAGCGATTTTTATGGTGAATGGAACTATACCATCACTCCAAGAAACGTATCGGATTGTTTATGAGATTGTGGATGAGTGGTGATATGGGGTGTGTCGCTTTCGGAACTCGGTAGTTTCGGAAGTACTGAGATACTCCTCGATTGCGGCATGAAGCGCATCGGCAGCAAGATTTGAGCAGTGCAATTTCACAGGCGGCAGCCCATCCAGCGCCTCTGCTACATCGTTCCTGCTGATGGCAAGCCCTTCATCCAGCATCTTCCCGAGCGCAAGTTCGGTGGTCATGCTCGCGGTTGCAATCGCTGCGCCGCATCCGAAAGTTTTAAACTTGATATCAGTGATCCTGCCACCAGAAACTTTGATATAGATGTGTGTCATGTCCCCGCATACCGGATTACCTGCTGTGCCGACTCCATCAGCATCCTGAATCTCGCCGACATTTCGCGGATTTGCGAAATGATCCATCACCTTCTCGCTGTACTCCATCATGATCACCTGCCAGCAAGCGGCGAAATCGCACGCAGTTTATCGATGATCTCTGGCAGCACATCGAGCACGTACCTGATCTCTTCTTCCGTGTTCTCCCTGCCAAGCGTGAACCGGATCGATCCGTGAATATCCTCAGGAGCAAGTCCAAGCGCAAGCAGCACATGAGACGGCTCAAGAGATGCTGAGGAACATGCGGATCCAGTGGATACTGCGATACCCTTCATATCGAGATGCATCAACAGAGATTCCCCCTCAACAAACTTGAATCTCAGATTCACATTGTTCGGGAGTCTCTTCGTTGGGTGTCCATTCAGGAACACATCATCGATGGAATTCATCGCCCCATCTATCAACATATCCTGTAGTTTGATCAGATGCTCCGTATCCGATCCGAACCGCTCGATGATAAGTGATGCAGCCTTTGCAAAGCCGACAATGCCAGGAATGTTCTCGGTTCCGGCACGAAGTCCCCTCTCATGTCCGCCTCCATGCATCAGCGGATCGATCTTCACACCTTTCCTGATATACAGAGCACCAACTCCCTTTGGTCCGTAAATCTTATGCGAGGATAGGGATAACATGTCGATATTCATCTTTTGCAGATCGATCTCTGTTTTCCCAAATGATTGAACCGCATCGGTATGAAAAGGGATACTATTGTCTCTTGCTATGGCTCCGATCTCATCGATCGGCTGGATCGTGCCGATCTCGTTGTTTGCATGCATCACCGAGATCAGTTTTGTGTCACTGTTGATTGCCGATTCAACATCGCCAGGATCGACCAGACCATCAGCATCAACCGGCAGATACGTAACATTGTAACCATGATCGCTTAGATACCGGCATGTATTCAGTATCGAAGGATGCTCGATTGAACTGGTGATGATGTGACCCTTTCCGATTCCTTTTAGTGCAAAATTATTGGATTCGGTGCCGCCCGATGTAAAGATGATCTCGTTTGTTTGTGCACCCAGCGCATCCGCAATTGTCTGTCTTGCAGAATCGAGCGCATATTTTGCCTCCCGACCAAACGAATGCAAACTCGATGCATTGCCGAATGCCTGTGTAAAATAGGGCATCATCGCCTGCACAACCGCACGATCCACTGCGGTTGTGGCAGCGTGATCCAGATAGATTCGTTTCATGTTATAACTTGATCTGACTGGCTGAAAAACCTCTATCTATAAGTATATCTTTTATACGGTCTTTGTGGTTTCCTTGCAGCTCTATGGTCTCGTTTTTCACAGTTCCGCCGCATGCAAACCTGGATTTCAGGTACGTCGAAAGTTCCTGCAGATCGATCTCGTGCGAATCGATTCCATCGATGACTGTAACCTCCTTTCCGTATCTGCGTCTTTTCACCTTGATCGCAATCCATTGCTGTTCTTTTGCGACTTCCTCGCAGATGCACAGTTCCTTGGGAAGTCCGCATACCGGGCACATTTCTGAACTCATTGTCTGGGTTTTACCTCCGAATAGTTATGTATTATAGCGAACGTTAAAACCACTTAAGCATGATGCTATTAAAATATGATGGTACCCGGATCGCAACCCATATCGAGTGTGTCACAACCATGTTTCGCATGATGTGCGGGCTCATGTTCAGACGAAAGATTCCGGATGATTACGCTATGGTATTTGTATTTCCGAAACCGAAGAACGGCTTTGTGCATGCTCTGTTCATGCGGTTCCCGATCGACGTCATTTTCTTAAACAACGATAAGATAATCATCGACATCGCAAGATTAAACCCGTGGATAGGATACAAACACGTCAGGAATGTTTCATACATAATAGAGATGAACGCAGGTGTATCAGACCGGTATGAACTCGCTACCGGAACAAGATTGATCTTTGATACAGTCGTAACATCTATAAGCGATCATGCATAACGATATTCAGGTGATTATATGCTCAAGGTTTATGTGAATGGCGATTTCGTTCTGCAGGAGCAGGCAGTGACATCGATCTATGATCATGGCTTTTTATATGGTGATGGTGTGTTTGAAGGGATACGCGCATACAATGGACGCGTCTTCCGTCTGGACGAGCATATCGATCGTTTATATGATTCGGCAAGCGCGATCATGCTGGATATCCCGCTCTCAAAGGACGAGATGAAAGAAGCCATCCTCGAAACGCTCCGTGTCAATGATCTGACAGATGCATACATACGACCGATCGTATCCAGAGGGATTGGCGATCTCGGTCTCGATCCAAGAAAATGCGAGAAGCCAAACGTATTCATCATATCCCAGCCATGGGATGCGATGTATGGCGATCTCTATGATGACGGGCTAACCGCGGTGACGGTCACGGTGCGCAGGAACGCTCCGGAATCGTTATCGCCAAATATAAAGTCTCTGAATTATCTCAATAACATCCTTGCAAAGATCGAAGCAAACTATAAGGGCGGCGATGAAGCGATCATACTTGATGTGCGCGGAAATGTCTCAGAAGGATCTGGCGATAATATCTTTGTTGTGAAGAATGATATCATCGGAACACCACCGGTCATGAATAATCTACGTGGGATCACGCGCGCAGCAGCCATCGAGATTGCACACAATCTTGGCTACACTGTAAGTGAGATCGATCTGGGCTTGTTCGATCTATATACCGCGGATGAGATCTTTGTGACAGGCACCGCAGCAGAGGTTGCACCGATCACGATGATCGATGGGCGTGCGGTCGGGGATGGATCGGTCGGAAGGATCACAAAGGCGTTGATGCAGGGATTTAAAAGACTGACACAGACTGAAGGGGTTCCGATATAGCCTTATTCCTGCAAACTGTACGAGAATCCACACTCAGGACAGAAATACATAACGATCTCTGTTCCCTTCTTACTTTTCTTGATAGTCGTCTCCATCCATGTGCCACAGATCGTGCATTTGTGATCATAGAGCGTGTGATTTCTCTGGTTAGCCATAATCACCACCGATCATGGATAACATCCCTCTGACCAGCCCGAACGATCCTGTCAGCATCATGTCACCATAAGGTGCCGCAAAGGTAATATTGTGTCTGCTGTGCTCTGCAATATACCGGTTCGGTCCGGTAACGATTACCTGTGGCATCTCATCAGGAATCTCCTTTATGTAGCAACCGTGGCCTCCGCTCTCGAATATCTCCTCGAATGTCAATGTCCCGTCTGCAAGTTTTTCGATGTAGGCGTCCAGTCTTTCGATATTCAGCTGTCTTGTGTGATGCTCGAATATGCCTGTGATGCAGCCATCAATCAATATCGCGCATAATGTGTGTCCGTTTCCGATGTTGAGCACGATCGCGGGTTGATTGTTCGTATTCACTGCACCGAATATTGCTGCTGGTCCGGTATCCATCAGAACAACATCAAAATCTGTGAGCGTTTGTGCAACCGCACGCATACGTGTGAGATATTCAGGAATCGTTTCCGGTGTATAGACAAGCGACTGCAGATCGCCCCCTTTTTGTATCACTCGTTTGAGATGCTCGAACCGAAATATCCTGTTGCTCCCCATGCTTTCGCCATGATCCTGTACAGCAACCGCAAATCGTTCAGGCACATCCATCCCAAACAACCGCATCATCGTACTGATCGCAGACACATCGATATCCTTCGTTTCGATGAGGATTGCATCCGGACACTGTTCAGCGATGGTAACACCTATACGCTGCACCCGGTCGAGATCATCGTAAATCGTTTTTGCAGCACTTTCAGTTGAGTAAACCCTTAACCCTGCTTTAAGATGATCTTTTATTGCACGGGCGCATGGACCGCCGCCCATCGTGACACCATTCAGAAAAATATCCTTATGCAGTTCTGCTGCCTGTCTGACACGCTGCGCTATGATTCTTGTCTGGGATGGCAGCACCATCTTAAAACACTGCTCGATGCGCTTACAACCATCGTATATCAGTATGTCCTGCGTTCCTGCACCAACATCGATCGTAATACACTGCATATTTCAGTCGAACGAGATATCATTATGTTCCATCAGCACTCGAAGATCTTCCAGACTCATACGTCCTGCTGTTTTGAATTTCTCCAGTGCAATCTTTCGATCTCCTGTATCAGTCAGTTGTTGCTTCTCTTTTAACGCATCAAGACATTCGGATAGCTCTTCTCGCAGGTTCGCAACCGATGCCTTGTGCGCATCGATCGATTTGCTGAGCGGGTCGATGATATGGTATTTATCCTTCAGCCGCGCGTGATACGAATTCGCCTCCTTGCGGACGGCGTCCAGTTCCTTATATACACCGAGTAACTCATCGTGATAATGCTGTGATTCATCTGCAAGACCCTGAATAACCTGATGGACATCATCGGCAGTCGTGCGCAGTTCTCTTATCTGTTTATAGGTCGTGATGAGTTCGCTGTGAATTGAGTCTGCCTCCCTGCTCGCATTCAACCGCTCACCAATGTTTTTTAATCTTTCATAAGCATCTATTTCATGTTTTAATGGGATATCAGCGTGGACAAATACATACAGTTCATGTGCATACGCTTTCTCCAGACTTGTGGTATGCATCTTTGCGATTGCATTGAGTTCGTCACGTCTCTCTTTCACCTGATTCGATCGGTTTCGGTGCTGATTTACCTGATTCTGCGTACTATCTCTGAGTTTTTTCAGATCGGTAATCTTCTGGTTGATATCATCACGAGCCTTTCTGCAAACTCCTGCCCTGTTCAGACATTCCCTGACCTTTGCATTCAGTTCATCACGCTTCTCACGCAGTGTTTTCAGCGATTCGCGATGCAATTTAATTTCTCCGATGGATTTTCTTATCTCACTATTTAAACTACTTATCTGTCGTTTTAGAAGTTCAATATGATTTTTTAAATCCCGTTCACTCATATCTTTATATCCATTAGAATTATCAGTCACCGTTATCACCCCCTGCGGTCATCTCCCTCTGTTTGCTTTCCCAATAATCAATCGCAGCTTTGTGGCTTTTGATTCGACTTTGAAGCCAGATATGGCGTCCGCGTACCCCCTTCAACTGTTCGGCATACTCAATAAATGATCCATGGTGTTCCTGTGATTGGTCTGCAATTAAAACAAGTTCCTTATGACACTCATCAGCCTCTTCCATCATCTCTTTTATCTGTGCGGACAATTGTTTGATCTCTTCATCAGCACCATCGATGGGTCTGTCGTCATTGATCTCTTCAATTCTTAGAGAGAGTTTTTTGATCTTTTCAACGAGCTCCCGCTCCTTCCTGATACCCATGACTGTTGTCTGAAGTTTCCAGTCCAGCATCTCGACCTCCTTCTGGAGGCGTGCCATCTCCTGTTCATCCTTCTGCATATCCCGGTTGATGTTGATCAGATCAAACATCTCAATTCTGTGTTGTTTTGCCTGATGGTACAGCAGTTGCCGCCTCTCTTTCAACCCGGCAACATGTTCATTGATCTCGTCTCGCGCCCGTTTCTCCTCGCCGGATGATTCTCTGAGCTTTGAGACCTGCGAATCAGAGACCCCAAACTCACTCTGATACGTATCAAAGAACTGCCTGTGTTTTGCTATAACTGCATCGATCAGTTCTATCTCGTCCCTGATGACGATACCGTCACCTGGAATCTTTATATCAAATGATGTTTCGGTGGTTTCGCTGTCTGTTACTATATCAATCACGTCCTATCACATCTGTAACGCCAGAGGCGTTGACTGGTGAAGCCGCTACCGTTGCCATCTGAGCATGTGGTATACCATCGATTATGAGGATATTCTCTTCAGTTATGAAACCACCTTCGAGTGCATATCCAACAGACCGCTCACCAACGAGATTGGCGATCATAGCATGTTCCAGCGCATCTCTGACATCGGATGAGGATACTATCTCACCTTTATAAAAGAACTCAGACACCTCCAGTGCCAGTGCACCGTCGCTGAATGTCTGACCGATCAACTCGCGATCGCATATTGCGATCAGCAACGTTCCATCAGAGATGTGGGTCTTGAGATACATGATGCTCCCTACGATGTGAGATTAAACACTACCTATCGATTATTTTACGTTTTTACGTTATGGTATAAATACCTATGTCGTCAGTTTCTCTTCGACCACATTCACAATCGCGTCCGCAACCTCTGTTGTCGAGCACTGTCCGCCAATGTCCGGGGTTGTGATGCCGCGAGATACCATATCAGACACTGCAGCCTCCACCGCATCAGCTTCCCTGATTCCACCATACCACCGGAGCATCATCGCAAGGCTCATTATTGCTGCTACCGGATTTGCGAGCCCCTTTGAAGCGATATCGGGCGCGCTTCCATGCACAGGCTCAAATAGTGCATAATCAGTTCCTATGTTTGCACTTGCACAGACACCAAGCCCACCGATGAGCGCAGCAGACATATCGCTCAGGATATCCCCGAAGAGATTGGTTGTGACGATCACCTCGAACCGCTCAGGATCCAGTACCAGACGGTGCGCAGCAGCATCAACAAGCATATCCTCCCACCGGGTTCCGTTCTGATTCGCAATATCGATGCACACGTCTCTGAAAAGCCGGCACGACTTCAATATGTTGGCTTTGTGTACGATGGTCAAACGTTTTTTTGGAGCAAGGGAACATGCATATGCTGCGATGCGCTCACACCCTTTGCGGGTGATGACCCTTGTTGAATATACCGCATCAGGAAAAACATGCTCGATTCCTGAATACATGCCCTCGGTATTCTCACGGACGATTGTAAAATCGATGTTTGAACCGTTCGTTATATCCTTAATCGGTCTTATATTGGCATACAGATCGAACCCTCTTCTGATCCGGATAAGGACACTTCTGTACTCCTGATCCGGCGGTGTTGTGATCGCGCCAAAGAGTATACAGTCGCACGATCCGAAGATGTCAAAATCCTCTTCTGTTATCGCTCTGCCTGTGCGTTCCCACTTACCGTACCCGACCTCGACCGGTACCTTTTCGACATCGAGTGAAAGTGCGTCCAGCACCTGAAGTGCGGCTGGAATAACCTCTTTTCCGATCCCATCGCCTTCAACGACTGCAATTTTTAGATGGTGCATGCTTTTTGGATGGTTGTGTTTCGTCAAATATGTATTGCTTGCGAGATCGACACTGTCGATTTTTCCAGTGAAACCATTATATCCTTAAGTTTAACCGCAGAGTACGCGGAGAACGCAGAGACATCAGAAAACCCAGTGAGGATTGGAACAGTCTTAAAACTCTGCGCCCTCTGCGATCTCCACGGTGATAAATCACTGGATTTTTAGACAGTGCCGCGAGATCGATCAGAATGTTATTTGTAAAAGCCAGCATATCGTAAAACAATGACCACCCCAACCAGAATTGCACTCAAACTGGCATACACCGGTGACCGGTATCATGGGTTCCAGATTCAGCCAAATGTTCGTACCGTCGAGTCGGAGATGTTTTCATCACTCAAAAAATCCGGTATCGTAAACGATATCAAAGTAGCGCGGTACTCGAGGGCGGCAAGAACCGATCGGGGTGTACACGCAGCAGGACAGGTTATAGCGTTTGATACCGGCACCGGGTTCGGTGACTCGCTTCCAAGAATTATAAACAGCAATCTTCCGGATGACATCTGGGTGTGGGCTCATGCAGAGGTGCCTGATGATTTCGATCCACGCAGAGACGCCATCAGCCGGGAATACCGGTATTTTCTGTATAACAAAGGATACAGTGTCTCTGACATGAGAGAATCGAGCCATCTCTTCATCGGAACGCACGATTTCTCAAATTTCACAAAAGAAACGGAAGACACTATCCGAACCATCGATAAGATCGATATTCATGAAAGAAACGATCTTATCGTAATCGATGTCACAGCACCAGGTTTCTTGTGGAATATGGTGCGGAGGATCGTTGCAGCACTGGAACAAATCGGATGCAGAAAATGCGATCAGGACTGGCTTCTGGATATGCTTAATCCAGCGCACCACCGTCAGGGAATCAAAACCGCGCCTGCTTATGGTCTGGTGCTGCGAAACGTCGTGTTCGAAGGCATCGAATGGATCGCGGATGAGTATTCGAAAAGAAGGATGGAAAGCGCATTCATGGATGCGATGGTATGGCATGCAACCATGAAGGAGGTTCTTCATTCAGGGTTGTAGTAATACATCACCATCTCGTAGCCAGGGCGCAGCGTGAATTCCCTGTTCGAGTATCTCCAGTCAAGCGTGATATTATGTCTTTTTGAATCAGGGATGATCACGATATCAGCGTCCGAATGTTCAGGAACCGAATTTAGATATCCGCACCCCTTATAGTTTCGCATGTACCATGGCAGGGGCCAGTAATCATTCTCCGGAGCCGCAATCAATATGCTCGCATTCGGATCATCATGGATGCGCTGATCAACAAAATCAACCACATCCAGCACCTCTGCTGTGGTCTGTACATAGATGAGTCCATGTACCGGTATGCCGTGTACCGTGATCTCGTCTGATGCCGTGTTTTCACAATAATTGATAAATATACTTTGCTGGATAAATAATCCTGCAGAGAGCACAATTGCAAGCACCACCACTGCTTCGATTTTCTTTGGTCTTTGCGGGAGAGACGGCAGCATCTCCCCGAGATATGCACCAGCGATCAGTACAAACGGAAGCAGGATATGAAGTACAAGCCATGGCACCTTCTCCTGTAGATATGAATATACGATGAGCGATGTCAAACCCCAGTACAGCAAGAATATCATAAATATATTTCTCTTTTTCAGATAATGTATTCCACCAATGAGTGCGAATAATGTGATCAGAAGTTCATACCTGAGAAGAATCGGGAGATAAAATGACCAGTGACCTCCGATTCGCTCGATTCTGTGCATCTCTACCCAGTGATTGATGGCATCAGGAACGACCGAGATCAGTGCGGATGGATTCGTGAGGAAGTTGGTATAGAATAATGCAAAGATGGTAAAGAAGATCAGCGCAAACAGTGATGCATCGATCGCTGTGGAGATGTTCATCTCTTTTCTGGCTATGAGGTAACCCAGCACAAAGAGGAGAAAGATGCCAGCGATGATGTATGCATTCTCCTTTGTGCAGACTGCGAGCGCGCCTGCCACTGCGCCTGTACACACGTAGAGTAGTCTGTGCCAGTCATTTCTGTATTTTATATATTTAACGGCGGATATTACAAAGACGAGTGAAAAAAGAGCGATATAGGTGTCGTTTCTCAGGAATCTTGAATAATACAGAAAGGACGGCGAGATTGCGATCATCGCTACTGTGAGGAGCGCACCTGATTCTCCGAGCTTATCCCGGAGCGCGTAGATCAGCGCAACCAGCAGCACGCCAGCGACCGCCGGAAGGAGCCGGGCTGTGAAGTTGGAGTCTCCGAACAATTTGAAGATTGCTGCTGTCGAGTAATAGAGAAAAGGACCGTGATATGTCGGATTATAGTGATATGCTCCGTTTTTCAGCAATTTATAGGTTAGGTATCCGTGCACACCTTCGTCATGATGAAAGACCCGGTCATCGAGGGCGTAAAATCGGAGTGCTGATGCTAACAGGACGATTGCGAGGAATAGTATGAGATATCTGTTCTTCTGGTTCACGCAGGTACCCCGAACGTTTGATCGCGCTCGATCCAGTCACTATCGCTGTCCATGTCGAGCCCATCAGTCCGCCGCTGCCAGGATTTGCCTTCGGTTGAGTGTGTGTAAGCAATGCTTCGGTCAGCCTCCTCGCCATCGTGATACAGAAATACCTGACCGCCACCATTGTCGAGCTGTATCTTCTTTGTCAGATAATATCCATGAGGCTCTATGATGGTACCTGCCGGGATTGTGTGCGTGTTGCCGTCCTCGTTCTCAAGAACCCATCCGCCGATGTCCACCGGCTCATCGCCGCAGTTGTACAATTCGATGGTTTCGTTCCCACGATCATTTCCTATTGGATTCGGCATCAGTTCGTTTACAACGATCTTCGGAGCAGGTGCTGGGGTAGGGGTGGAAGTGGGTGTAGTGGTGGGAGTGGGCGAGGGTTCGGGTTCGCCTGAATCCGGATCCACAACCGCCAGCACAAACTCCTGATCTGCAAGGTTGTCCGACGGATCCCTGCATTTCACATGGACGTTATACGCCCCAACCTGAAGCGGATCATAAGGATCAAAGACAGCACCTCTCACATCATCGTCACCGATGATACGCCCCGATACCCATCCGCCATAAGGATCGATCACCGATATCAAGAGCGTTGAGATATCGATCCGTTCACTAAAAAATACAGCAATATCATCGTTCACACCAATAGAATCGTTAACAAGCGTTATTTCAGGAGGAGTTCTATCAGGAATAGAATTCTCTTTTCCAGGCGTACCAATGCGCCCACATTCATGCCCAAGTGATGTATACCAGTTATCTCGATTCGCGCCATCTTCTGGCAGCATCCTCTCCATCGACTGCCCGACATCATCGCCTTTCCCGGCAAACCAGTTTCCATTGCGATTCACAACATCGATCCTCTTTGAGATCGGCGGAAATCCATTGAAGAGTTGCAGCACCTCCCCGCCATTCTTCAGCGTCATATTCGAGATCTGATCCGGTTTGCAGGTT
>JAYEGV010000050.1:0-2627 GCA_034659235.1 Methanobacteriota archaeon | reverse complement strand
ACATCCGGCACAAAGACCACCACAACCGTTAGCGCACGCGGCGGCTCGACTCCGCATACCTCGAGCACCCGGTCAAAGCCGATTCCAAAACCGCATGACGGTGTCGATGCGCCTCCAAAGAGCTGCGCAAGCCGATATGTGCCGCCGCCGCATATCTGATTCTGCGCGCCGAGTCCTGCCGCGTACATCTCAAAGACCATGCCAGTATAGTAATCAAGCCCTCTTGCGATCCCAAAATCGATCTCATACCCGATATCATAATGATCCAGCACCGATAGAGTCTGCCTGAGCTCATCGAGCGGCTGCGTATCTCCTGTAATCGATCGAGCCTCATCGAGATCCGCATCGATTAAGGAAAGTAATTGGTCTTTTACGTCTGGATGATCCTGTAACAACATTTCAAGACCGTAAAGGTCTTTTTTATCCATCAGTCTCATCGCTTCAGCCTGCGTCCGTACGTCCAGATCCTGAAGCAGTCCGCGAAGAACACCGAGATTACCGATGTGGAGATCTGCCTCGATTCCGATATCAGATATCAGGGCGGCTGCAAGCGCGATCGTCTCTGCTTCTGCCTCCGCACGGTCGCTTCCGATCAACTCGATGCCAAACTGCCAGAACTCCCGAAATCTCCCTTTCTGCGGGCGTTCGTACCTGAAACAGTTCTCGAAGTAGTACAAGCGGATCGGTTTTGGCGATACCGACATCTCGTTCACATACATGCGCAGCACAGGCGCTGTCAGTTCGGGGCGGAGCGCGATATCCCTGCCGCCTTTGTCCTTGAATGCGTATAATTCATCGACGATCGCTTCGCCTGACTTGATCGTGAAGAGTTCGGTGTGCTCGAATGTCGGAGTTTTTACTTCTTCATAGCCCCAGTTTTCTGCGATCAATCTCATTCGATTTTCGATGTATCTCCGCTTCTCTGTCTCAGCGGGGGTGAAGTCGCGGGTTCCTCGTGGTCGGTGTAGTTTCATGTGTGTGGGGTCCTCTGGTGTGTTTCAATACGGATCATGGATATTTCAGCCAATATTTTTGTCATACCACCGTTTCATTTCTCCGGTTCTCATCTTCACCGTTTTCAGCATAATGTTTCAAAACAGCAAGCCCTGATTCAGTAGTTTTGTATTTTTGCAATCGGCTTTTGGGCTTATCTGGAATGGTAAAGGCTAATAAACCCTTTTGCAGCAGGGGTAAAATGTGCCTCTTATAGTTCATGTAAGCAGGCGAAAGGTTGAGATAATCCAAGATTTCCTGCTTTTTCCGTTCTGTTTTGCAGAACTCAAGTATTTGAATGACTTGCTCACTGACTTGCTCACTGACTTGCTCACTGACCCGCGCCTCCGGGTGGGCAGTCAAAATTGTCAGGAAATAATTGCGGTCGCAATCGGTTTCAAAAATCGGTTCCGGAGAGCCATTTGCCTTCATCGCCCGCCTCATTTTTGGAAAACCTGTACCTCTCCCTTCTGTGAGATGCAGCTCCTTTAAAAAATCTCCGATGCGGCGGTTGCGGTATTTTCTCGCGGTAACATGTTCATTATTCAGGTTATCTTTGCTGAGCGGAGGCAGTGGTCCCGGATAGCTAATGATCTCGATTTGGCTGGGAAATATACGGACCTCGACAGGCGTTTCGTCCTGATAACTGCGATGGTAAAGCGTATTCACAACGGCTTCTTCGATGGTTTCGTAGGGGTAGTTGAAAAACCGGATGGCTTCTGCCCGACCCGGAACTTTACGAACCGATTCGGTTACCGCATTGTTTTTCAGATGTGTGAGTGCAGATCTGATCTGTTGTTGAATCGGTCCGATAAACGTCTTTTCAGTAAAACGGTCCCCTGTCTCATCTTCGAACTCGACAATGTCGATCCGGGCGCCGCGGAAAAATCGTTCCGGATGCTCATTGAAAAATAGCAAACCGATGTTTTTCGGCTTCAAGTACTCATCCGGTCCTTCGGCGATGAACATTTGCCGGCACAGATCGGAAAAAGATAAATCCGTGGATTCGGACAACAGATCGCTCTTTGTTTCGGCGAGATGTGACTTAATCAACGTCAGGTTCAAATCTGTGATGGCAGCACGGTGATTGATCTGATCATCAAAAGGAATCTGATTTGCCATCAATATTAGTTCCCGCTCTTCGTCGATGCTCGCTTTTTTGGTTACGGAATATTGTCTGATGTATGGGATGTAAACGGATCCCTTCGATAATTTTTCAGGCGCTTTGTATGGTCTGTTGGAGCCGCCTGGCACCCAAATGATCAGGAGCAACTTCCCCTGAAACTCAACCGGTTCAACGATAGGTGCGTAATACGGTCTCAATTTATGGCACAGCTCAAGTAATTTCTTCTGGATGGCGTCGATTTCCGTGAGGGGGACTCCAGCAGGCGGTAGGACTGGGCGCCCACCATCCTCCTCGATCCCTATGATGATATAGCCACCGCCCCAGTTGTTAAAATCGTTGGCGAATGCGCAGATGCTGTGCAAAGTCGGGATTGAGTTCCAGCCTCTCTTAAACTCGATTCGCTCCCACTCAACAGTTCTGCCGTTTATCAATTCACGGATATTCACAGGGAGCGCCATCAGTCCCGAGTCTCCTTTGGTAGCGCTTCCGCCCCGGTACGGTCGCTTCC
>JAYEGV010000049.1:0-2642 GCA_034659235.1 Methanobacteriota archaeon | reverse complement strand
AACCTATCGATCAAGCCCCCACATCTCATACGCAATAACCGGCTGATCCAGCCCAAAATTGAGTATCACCTCAGGATGCACCTCCCCGAACACACCCGCGCATTCACCATCAACGATGATCCAAGCCTGCCTGCCATCGATGAACGCAGGATCATCAGACTCAGCGATCTCATAAGCAACCACACGTTCGTGCATCACAGCATCCACCACTGATTTGATCTCGCTGAAGTTTGCATGCGGGTCGATTACGACTGCTGCAAGATGCACTTCATTCTTCCCATCAACAACCACATCACCAACCTCGAAGATGCGCTGAGGCAGTTCTCGATGCTGGTTGAACGAGAGTATCTCAAGCAGATTCGGAAGAATCGTGGTTCGCAGCATGGTCTGTTCCTTGCTGATCGGATGCATGACATAACTGGCGCTGGTGCGTGGTCTGCGCATGTTATCGAAATGCACGGTTTCGTTGGTCAGTGTGAACGGCATAACCTCATAGAAACCCAAGCCCACCATAATCTCACGAAGACCGGACTTCATACGAGAAAGAAGGTGCTCAACTCCTATCGTCATCGTTTCCGGCATCTCTGGCAGGATGCTATCGTATCCGTATCCGATGGCGATATCCTCGAATATATCATACGCATGCATGATGTCCGCCCGATATGGGGGCACCACCACCTCGATCGTATCATCCGACAGAGGGGTTGCATCAAAACGCATCCTCCGGAGGCACCGCAGGATTGTATCGCGATTCAGATCGAGTCCAAGTATAGCATTTGCCTCTTTAAGCGAGATATTACGGATGGCAGGATCGAGATTCGGTGTTGTGTATGTAGTATCAGGTGTGGATATCTGTACAGACTCAATCTTTCCAAGACGTTCCGCAAGTGCAGTTGCCACGATGTTCAATGCAACGAAAACAGACTTATCCGTACCAGTAACCTCGATTAACAGATTCTCAGTATCTTCTGTCACCCGTGTCAGCAGTCCATTGATAATAGGAGGAAATGAAAGGACATTTTCATACGAATCGATAATTAATGGATATTTATTGAATTTTTCAACAAGATGTGCGAATTTAATTCCTTTCGGATGTCTTTTCAGTATGTCTTTCATGGACATCGGAAGATCGAAATCGAGTGGAACAAATTCATAAGAGGGGTCTGCTGCGATGTATCTGAACGGTGGCGTCACCTGATCAAGATCATGCACGCCGATCGATACCTTGGAACGATTGCGCCCGATCCCCCAGTGCAGATCCTCCTGCAGACTCATCAGCGATTCTATGGAGTACGAAGTGAATTCAATCCCTTTTATTACTGCGCAGGCAAGACACGGGCGTATCTTTCCGATTTCATGATCGAGTGCGATACTGATACCGGATCGTTGAACCCTGTATTCCGGAATTCCGGTTTCGATATCGAGAAAACCGCGCATAGCACGAGATACACCTTCGACGCTGTAGAGGTCAGGGCGATCAGGAAAGAACTCGATATCCACATAATCCTCATACACGCGCTCGATGTCAGCACCAATCATGGGAATGCGTTTCAGGATCGTATCTCGGTCTGTTCCGATCAGATCTTCGAGGTCGGTGTAATGTAAGGAGATTACCGGCATGGTAGGGACTTAAACGTGACAATAATTAAGGATTACTGGGACTGCTCGCGCATGGCGCGTTCGTTGTCCATCTTGATTACAAGCAGTGATAGATATAATAATGTATATGCTAATATATTAATCAGCAGGGTGTATATAATGATCGGACTCTCGATACCTCCTCCAGCTCCTGTCAGATCAGGGTGAGGCTGCTGGGGCCACAATTTGATCGACAGATAACTCATTGGCACAGCGATGAATGCGATGATTCCGAATACTCCGGATACGCGTGCACGGCTCTCCGAGCCCATCGCACGCCGGAGCATTATGTATGCAACATACAGCAGGAACAGAACCAGTTGAAAGGTCAAACGTGGATTCCATTCCCAATAAATACCCCATGCACTCTTTGCCCATATCATGCCACTTATAAGATTAAGAGAACAAAAAATAACTCCTATTTCAGCAGAAGATGCTGCAATAACATCCCATTTCATATTAGAAGTCTGGAGATACCGGATGCTCGCGATAAACACCAGAAGAAATGCTACGTATGAGACCCATGCAAGCGGGACATGGAAGTAGAATATCTTGAAACTCTGTTTATAATGATCCCACTGGAGATCGCTGAACCACGCGGGACGTTCGCCCGGATTGATCGGCACAGGTCCTGTAAAGATCATATAACTCGCTGCAATGAGCGATATCACTGTTATCAGGTAAAGTATCCTAATATTATTTTTGTTCATATTACAGGTATGCCATCCATTCAGCCATCGTGTATTCAAATCCGTCCATCAATCCGAAATCAACCTCTCCGAGCGGCAGTGGTTCGCTTTTGCACAGTCTTCTGGTTCCGCATCGCTTATAACATGCCACGCATGATTCCATAAAAATCAGTATAACATCGGATGTATTAAATGCTTGGATGTTTTTGTATCTTGATCACGAGTCATGAGCCATCTCCACTCAAATCATAATCATATATGCAGGGGCGCACATCCAATTGGCAGCAGCGAGTATACTGTCTACAAACAATCATG
>JAYEGV010000048.1:0-2647 GCA_034659235.1 Methanobacteriota archaeon | reverse complement strand
GTATCGCATGCCGTATCACAGGTCGAGTTGGTTGCGTTGAAGAGCACCCAGCCTCCCGGTGATGTGACATTCGTCCGGTTGGCTTGCGCGACTGCTCTCGGCTTGCACGATACGCAGATCTCCATTGTTGTGGTGTTCGTGAGACCGATGTTGTCTGTCACGTTGAGCCGTATAGTATGGTTGCCTCCGGCACTGAAGTTTGCAGTGCAGGTGACATTGGTACTGTTATCGATTGTGCCGTTCTCGGCGTCCCACAGGTAGTCGGTGATGTATCCATCAGGATCATACGACTCCGATGCATTCAACTCAACCTCAAGACAGCCCGTTGCAGTGAAGTTGATCACAGGAATGGGTCTGTGGAGGTAGGTCACTGTCGTATTGTTGGTAGCAGTGCAGCCATACTTATCCGTAACATTCAAGGTCGCCGTGGTGTTGCTGGTTACAGGGTACAGGACACTCACCTTGTGGTAGACGACGCATCCAATGTCATCACTGATATTCCACGTGTAGTTCAGTGAGTTGCTCGTATCGCATGCCGTATCACAGGTCGAGTTGGTTGCGTTGAAGAGCACCCAGCCTCCCGGTGATGTGACATTCGTCCGGTTGGCTTGCGCGACTGCTCTCGGCTTGCACGATACGCAGATCTCCATTGTTGTGGTGTTCGTGAGACCGATGTTGTCTGTCACGTTGAGCCGCACGGTATAGTACCCTCCTTCGCTGAAGTTTGCCGTGCAGGTGACATTGGTACTGTTATCGATTGTGCCGTTCTCGGCATACCACAGGTAGTCGGTGATGACACCATCGGGGTCAGACGAGTTAGACGCATTCAGTTCGACCCTAAGACAACCCGTTGCAGTGAAGTTGATCACAGGAATGGGTCTGTGGAGGTAGGTCACTGTCGTATTGTTGGTAGCAGTGCAGCCATACTTATCCGTAACATTCAGGGTCGCCGTGGTGTTGCTGGTTACAGGGTACAGGACACTCACGTTGGAGTAGACGACGCATCCACTGTCATCACTGATATTCCACGTGTAGTTCAGTGAGTTGCTCGTATCACATGCCGTATCACAGGTCGAGTTGGTTGCGTTGAAGAGCACCCAGCCTCCCGGTGATGTAACATTCGTCCGGTTGGCTTGCGCGTCAGCAGTCGGTACGCGCGATACGCAGATCTCCATTGTTGTGGTGTTCGTTAGACCATCGTTGTCTGTCACGTTGAGCCGTATAGTATGGTTCCCTCCGACACTGAAGTTTGCCGTGCAGGTGACATTGGTACTGTTATCGATTGTGCCGTTCTCGGCATACCACAGGTAGTCGGTGATGACACCGTCGGGGTCAGACGAGTTAGACGCATTCAGTTCGACCCTAAGACAACCCGTTGCAGTGAAGTTGATCACCGGAACCGGTCTGTGGAGGTATGTTATTGTCGTATTGTTGGTAGCAGTGCAATTATTGGGGTCTGATATGGTCAGATTCGCCGTGAGCGTGCGGTTCACGAAATAACTCGCATTGCTATACGTGGTGGACGATCCGCTGGCGATCTCGACGCCATCCACGAACCATCTGTGCGTCAGCGTGTCCCCATCCGGGTCAGAATACCAGCCCTCAAACAGCACCCATTCCCCGGGTTCAACGACACTCGTCTTGTTGGGAGTCACGAGACTTATGCTTGGCTCCCGGTTCACAGGCACTACCATCACAAACGAATTCGTGAGACCGTCGGTGTCTATTACTGTCAGGTTCACGTTGTACGTGCCGTTTGTGACAGGAAACGTGTGCGAGAAACTGGAATTATCAGATCCCTTATCAGCCCCTGTGCCGTCGCCAAAGTCCCACGTATAGTTCACGATGCCCCCGTATGGATCATCATACGATCTGGACGGATCGAACCACACAGTCTGATTGCAGTCGCCTGCAACGAACGTGAAGTTTGCAACCGGCGGGAATGTGACGTATATGAACGTATCCAGCCAGTCTTCTGGAGCATAATCGAGCAGAGATCCTGCATATCCATACAGTGAATACCTGTATGGATTTGCCACCCAGCCACTGACATTACCTACACTAAACTCCACAAAAGGAGTAAATGTTCCTGTTGTTTTGATTGCTGCTGTAACCGAACTGACCAGATGCGCTTTTGGCCCTGAAACAGTTGCTGAATTGCCTATTAAGGTCAGCATGACATCCGAAAAATTCAATGGATCTCCCGTGGGCGATGTATTGATCATCAGGACGTACATCTCCATGCTTCCAACCCCATACTGATCTCCGCCGGGCCAACCATTGTCAGGTGTATTCGGATTACCATCGCCATTCGAATCGCCTGCAATTCCGCTTACATTATACATGAAGTACAGCTTATCATCGGTTGCATTGTAGTGCTGCCATACACCAGTCAGATCATATCCGTTTGTAATCCCGATATCACTTGCATTATCTGGTACTAAAAACCACGATGGATCCCAGTCGCTTCCATTACCATCGACCGTTATCTGTGCAGCCGCGGCTGGAACTGCCATCAGTAGCACCAGCATCGCTGCTATTAATATGATGTTCAGTCCGCTATTCACATGTACCTCCATCTATCAACCTCCATCATTCAGGCGCATCTTTCTGCATAGCCCTGCAAATGCGCCAGTATAACCATGCC
>JAYEGV010000047.1:2943-13544 GCA_034659235.1 Methanobacteriota archaeon | reverse complement strand
GGAGAAGTTTAAAAAATGTAGGAAATTTTCTAAAACGTGAGTTGTTACGAAGATAGCTCAAAAAAGAAATCATAGGAACACAAGCCCGATTCAATCCTCAAGCGTCGAGATATCCCCGATCGGAAGCCCGAGTTCCTTTGCCCGCAGCATTCTTCGCACGATCTTGCCGCTCCTTGTCTTTGGAAGCGTATTCACAAACTCAAACTCCCTCGGATACGCATGTCCTGCCAATCTTGTCTTGACGAACTTCTTGATATCGGATTCCAGATCATCTGATGGTTCATAACCATCTGAAAGCACAACAAATGCCTTGATGATCTTGCCGCGCAACTGGTCTGGTTTACCTATCACGCCAGCCTCAATGATCGCGGGATGTTCGATTAATGCGGATTCCACCTCGAACGGACCGACCCGCTCGCCAGCAGTCACGATCACATCATCTGCTCTCCCTATGAACAAGAAGTAACCATCTTCGTGCTGCACAGCCCGATCTCCTGTGAGATACCACCCCTTCTTGAAGTACTCCGCATATTTTGCAGGATTCTTCCAGATCGTGAGCATCATCGATGGAAAGTCCGGTGTCAGTGCGAGATTTCCTTCCGTGTTGTATGGAACCCGATTCCCATCATCATCCACGATTGCAGCGCTGATGCCGGGTATCGGCTTTCCCATCCAGCCGGGTTTTATCGGCATCGATGGATAATTGGCTATCAGGATGCCTCCGGTCTCGGTCTGCCAGAAGTTGTCATGGATCGGCATCTCGAATGCTTTCATTCCCCAGTACACGATCTCGGCATTCAAAGGCTCGCCAACACTGCAGATATGCCGAAGAGTGCTCAGATCATATTTATCATACACCTCACCAGCTCGCATCAGCATCCGAAATGCAGTGGGCGCACTATACCACACGCTCACCTGATATCGCTCGATGATTCCGTACCATGCATCCGAATCGAATCTGCCATCATAAACCACAATCGATGATCCGCATGACCATGGACCAAGCAGCCCATAAGATACTCCAGTGACCCAGCCAGGGTCCGCGGTGCACCAGTAGATATCATCCTCGTGCAGATCCAGCACCCATTCGGTTGTTACGTGCTGCTGCATGATTGCGAGATGTTGATGCACCACGCCCTTTGGCTTTCCTGTGGTTCCGGAGGTGTACAGCATGAACGCGGGGTCTTCAGGTCTCATCTTCGCAACATCGAACGTTCCGGACGCGGTTTTCATCGCTTCCGGATAACTGATCTCATCATCCGCAACATCGATTTCATCGATGATGAATATATGTTCGAGGTCCGGAAGATCATCCTTTATCTCGTACACCCTTTTCTTGAGTTCGGAATCAGTGATCAGGTATCTTGCACCGCTGTCATGCAGACGGTCGTACAATCCTTCGGGTCCGAATGCAGCGAACATGGTGCCAGCGATCGCACCGGTCTTTAGTATCCCAAGAAAACTGACGTACAGTTCAGGAACTCTCGGAAGAAAGATAAATACACGATCGCCCTTTTTGATGCCGGCGTCTGTTAAGACGTTGGCAAACTGGTTTGAAAGATTGGATAGTTCAAGAAATGTATATTTAAGAGCCCTATCTTTCCCCCGCCAGTACAGAGCGACCTTGTTCTTCCGCCATGATCCGGCGTGTCGATCCACTGCGCTCGCTGCTATATTCAATCTACCATCATCAAACCATTCGATCCTGTCATAAGCACTCTTCCATTGAAAGGTTCTGCTCGTCTCATCATAATCGCGCAGATTCGGAGTTGGTACGATTGTCCTCGATTTTTCGATGATCTTCTCCATTTTTATCACTCACTGCTATTTATAAAATACACCATCATCAACTTTATCTGCCAGGTATTATATCTTCTCCTGATTCTGCCCAATATGTTATTTAATCATCCGAATCAAACTCTTCCAGCCGTAGTTGTTTGATCACACCTTGCTCACCAGGTATCTCAACAGGATACGTGCCAGTAAGGCAGCCAAGACAGAGATCACTTGCAGGAATGCCGATGGATCTGACCAGTCCATCGATGCTCAGATATCCGAGCGAATCTGCATGGAGCGCTGTTTCTATCTCTGATATGCTCTTATGGGCGGCGATCAGCTCCTTTCTGGTCGGCATATCAATACCAAGATAGCATGGAGATATGATCGGCGGGCTTCCGATCCGTACATGCACCTCGGATGCGCCTGCTCTGTACATCTTATCAACGATCCTCTGCGACGTGTTTCCACGCACGATGCTGTCATCGACCAGAACCACCCTCCTGCCATCGATATTTGGTTTGATCGTATTCAATTTCAGTTGAACCGCTTTCTTTCGCACGGTATCAGAGGGCATGATAAACGTACGTCCGACATATCGGTTCTTCATCAGAGCTTCGATGTATTCGATACCTGATTTCTTGGAGTACCCGATTGCCGAGGTGATACCGGAATCAGGTACTGGTGATACCATATCCGCATCCACTGGATGCTCGCTTGCTAAACGCTCTCCAATCTTCAATCGAACATCGTAAACGAGTCTGCCATCAATTACAGAATCGGGGCGCGCGAAATAGACATATTCAAAGACGCAGTGCGCTGCATTCTTTTGTTTGTACATCTGATGGCTCTCTACCTGATCGCCAGTTATCGTCAGCACTTCGCCGGGACGCACATCCCGTATAAACTCGCCATCATGCACATCGATTGCCACGCTCTCGCTCGCTACAATATAGCCATATCCGCCCTCTGATTCGACTCTTCCAAAACAGAGCGGCTTGAAGCCGAGCGGATCCCTGACAGCGACCAGAATGTCATTTATCAGCATCACAAAGGAATATGATCCGGTAATACGCCGCATCAATCTGCGTACGGATTCTACGATGTCGTTCCGCATCAATTCCTTCACAAGCAGATGTGCTATGACCTCTGTATCCGAATCAGAAAGAAAAATATGGCCCAATCGTTCCAGTTCAATGCGCAGTTCTCCTGAATTGACAAGATTTCCATTGTGCGCAATCGCTATCGTCCCGCCTCTGAAATTAATCGTCAGCGGCTGCGCATTCTCAATCTGTGATCCGCCAGTGGTCGAATACCTGACATGCCCGATTCCAGCGCTGCCAGGAATCGATAACAGATCATTCTTCTTGAAAACCCATGGCACAATGCCCATGCCCTTGATCGATCGGGTGGCGCCGTCATGCGCTACCGCAATACCAGCAGATTCCTGCCCGCGATGCTGGAGCGCATACAAGGAATAATAGATGGGGAGCGCTGCTTCTGATCCGGTGAATACAGCGCCAACAACTCCACATGCTTCCTTCAAGTGGAAATCACCTGTTATGCTTTATCTGTATTTGTTTGACTAACCACAAGATTACACAGATTTCCACGAGATTTGTTCTTGTGTTAATCTTGTGCAATCTCGTGGTTTTATGCGAATAGCAACATAATATTGAGTATCTTCCATAAAAAGGATCATCTATTTATTTGCGCCCCTCATCCCTTACTCTTCCACTTATAATCTCGCATTTTTCTCGACTTTCCGAACCCACATGCGGTACAGAACTTCTTTGTCTTATGATACGAAACGCTACCGCACCGCCTGCATCGGATATGCGTCTTCTTCTGGCGCTTGCCCATCGATGGAGTTCCTTTTGACATGTTATATCACCTTACGGGGAAACATACACCACATTGTCGCCGCGCACGATAACCATTCCGATCCGTCGCGCCACCTCACCGTCTACGAGTTCCTCAGCATCTTCGAGCAGGAGGTTCATGTGGATGTCATAGCCCTCCAGTGTCCCGCGAAATTCGCGAGAACCTTTCAATCGAACGAGAACGGATTTGTTCAGCGAATCATTCAGTGTATCAAGTGGTCGATTTCCCATTTAGCAAATCTCCTTTGATCATTAAGATATGCTTGACCGATGGATGTACTTAAAGGTATCCTGCGCCGGGGGCTGTCAATTTATCTGGTGCTTTGGTTCTGCTCATGCATTTTCAGGTATCCGAAACTTGAAGTGGCAGAAACAAGACTTGGATATCAGCAACAGCTTCAAAACAACGTCACAGACCCCGCAATGAATTGCGGGGCATCCGTGAGTTGGAGGTCGGGCGATGATGTAAGCGCGGACGGAGGTGGGATGGGCGATAGGAGCATGTTATTTAGCGAAATTTCTATTCAATATGTCAATTCTTCTTCGAAGTGTGTGGAGATGACCCCATGCTCTCGTTCATATAACTCTATATCCCCCCTAAGTTGATCGTACAGTCTTTTAGCCGCCGTGGGAGATAAAATGACCAATGCATCAGCTATATACGTCCATTCATCTGCTTCCTCGTCGTAAATCTTTTCATTCATTAGTTCATATCTAAAATCTTGAGTAGTAAGTCCGCCTTTGGTGTTGGTCACATAATGCTTAACAAAATTCGGAACTCTAAGAAATGACACGGTTTCTTCATTCTTCTCTTCTTTCAGTTCTCCGTCCATTTTTAATCTCCTAAATCAAGCCTCGCTCCATTTAGATACTTCGACAACCCATTCTTTGGGTTTATGAGGAATACTTTGCCCCAATCTGGACGGGATGGGATTTTTCTTATATCTTTGTGTTCCCATTCTCTCCTTCTCAAAAGATTTCTTCACTTTCCTACTTATAATCTCGAACGCTTCCATTTCGGTTTCAAATGCCTCTTTTAACTCCTCTGGAGTCAAATTGTCATCCATCTCTTCGCCATTCATGTATTCATCTCCCAACCGAGTTTATCGTGTTAATTATATTCGTTTGATATGGATCAAATCGGTTCTTTGCAAATTGTTCGTCCCATTGCCTTTTTGTAATACCATTATACGTATTTGGGATCTCAATATGACGATAGAATCTCAAATTTACACGTACATGCGGTTTCCACCCAAATAGATCCTTCCTTTCTCTGTGCATCAACCACAAGAGATTTGCAGCTGTCATTAGAACCATTTCATCTTTTGGAATACCTTTTGACTTTTTATATTCCTTCGCAACATTTATCAGTGCATAATCATTCGAAACCAAATAATCTACGTCTTTATGAACCGCCATAGCAATCAACTTGTAATCGTTGTTTTGAATCACTGTCGAACATGCCCCACGACAATCATTTTTAACTTTATCGTATACCTCTTCTCCTATAGATATCTTTTGGATTAAATTAGAATCTTCTACAATTCTCCTCGTTCTTCTATCGAGGAGTTCCCCGAATATTTCAATGGGGATAAGTATCTCATGCCCAGTTGCCTTCACATACTTTATAAAATCGCTCCAAAAATCTACTTTTTCATTGTTAAATGAAATTGGGATATTCGCGTCAATTGCAATTTTAGCCATCAATCTTCTCCATCATTCCGAACCGATGCTGACATGTGTATTGTGATTGATATCGTTGTAATATTTAAACTTAATCTCTGCACGTCCGGACTTGTCACCCGCAAGATTGTGAGTGCTTCCAGTGATGTTATCTTGGCATATCTGTTTATGTCACAGTCCACCAATCATATTCATACCCATTGTTTTTAGCCGCATCATAATCTATATTGTCTGATTCACCCCAAAACCCTTCCGGCCACGCGACCCGCCACAACCTCCGCGTCCATCGTGACAGCCTCCCGAAGTCATAATCCAAGTCACCAAACCCCGCACTTAAGTACAGAGCCTGTACATCGCGTTTTCGCATTCGGAGCCTCCTGATTCTGTATATATCGCTCGCGCAACCTCCCCTCCACGGCCAAACCTGAGTCATGGAAACAGGATTGTGCCCAGAGACCAATACCCGCACCATTCCGTAAGGCGTGGAAATGCCTTGCGTAGTTCTCTGCTGCTCCTCCCTTTTATTCTCTTGGCTCAAGAGCGGGGAGGGACGTCAACACCACGTGGTGTGACCGCTCCCTGCGCCAGTGCTGTCGCGCATTGAACAAAGTCAAGGTATCAGATTCCCGCCCTGATCAGTGACGGAAGGCATGAAAGCGCGGAGATCGGTTTTTTCTGCAGCATGAACCGCATGACATGAAACGCTCTGGACATCGGTGAGCCTTTTCCGATGACCTGTTGCACATCCGCATCAGCAAACAGCCCGACCAACCGATCGATATCCTTATCCCCCATCCTTCGCAGGGTTTCGAGAGCAGACCTTCCGAGCAGATACTCACTTCTGAATTCCTTCCTCCAGAGACGCTGGTATTCTGATAATACCTTCTTAGACGTATTCGATGCGGCTATCGCCTCTGCCGCAACTGTTCCGCATATCTCACCGGCACGCATGCCGTAAGCGATGCCTGACTGTCCTGCTGCGCCGCCTGTGACCATGATTCCATCTGATACGATCTCGTTCGGGATGGTTGCAATTGGATCCCCGCCTGTATGCTTTCTGATGATCCTGAGATCGGATATCTTCTTTTCTCTCTTGAATTTCTCCAACCACAGATCAAAAAATCTGGAAACATCCTGTCCGTGCCTCCGCACAAACACCCCGAGATTTGCACGATCTCCACCGCATGGTGAGTATGTTGCCTTCCAGCCAGGCGCGATACTTCCAATGTAATACTCGAAAAGATCAGGATCGCCGATTCCATCCGCTTCTAACTCTGCTTCGATTGCCCATGCAATATCCTGCGGATATCTTGTCGGATGCAGCCCGACAAGCGCAGACAACTGGGAGGAGATGCCATCTGCGATTACAACGATGCTCGATGTGAATGTTCGATCAGAGGTGCTGATCCGGATGTTTTTCTTCTTTCTGATGATGTTATGAGCAGTAACACCTGTTCGGATCTCCACATTCTGTTTTATCAACTCTTTGGCATGATACTTATCGAATTTTCTCCGATCGATGACGTATCCTGGCGTTTCAATGGTGATCCGGTTACCTGCCGGGGATACGATCTGCATTCCGGACATTTCACGTATAATATACTCGGAATGAACGATCTCATTGGTTCGTTCGAACATTCCCTCAAAGAATGTGTTTGCCGGATGCGGAGGGTCGCCTATACCGCTTTTGCGTTCGATCAGGATCACATCAATGTCATGCGTTGCAGCAGCGAGCGCAGCGCTGATGCCCGCGGGACTGGCTCCGATTACGAGCATATCAGTGTCAACGTCCATCTCGAAAACCCTCCCTGTCTGCATATCGCTCGATCAGATCGGCAAGTTCGGAATCGTACCCGTACCAGTGGTTCAGCACATACTGCGGATAGATCGGTAGACGTTCTTTGAGGCGGATTCTCCCAAGTTTTTTCGTTAGTTCGGATATCTGGGGCCACTGCGCTTCCGGATTAATCCAATCGATGGTGTACGGCGATATTCCACCGAGATCGGTGGCTCCACATCTGATCAGATCATAGAATCCCGTAAGATTCGGCGGCACCTGAATTGCGATATCATCAGGCAGTATGCTCTGTGCCAGTGATACCGTATCCATCATCTCCTGATGCGTTGGTTCGGGAAAACCTGCCATCTCTGTCTCTGGTTTTGGCGAGAATGGCTGGATGATCACCTCCTGGATGTGACGATACCTGCGATGGAGGTCTCTGATCGCGATCAGCGATTGTAAGCGATCCTCTCTATCTTCGCCGATCCCTATTAAGAGCCCTGTTGTAAATGGTATCTTCAATTTTCCAGCGTTTTCAATCGTCTCAATCCTTACAGAAGGTATCTTGCCGGAAGACCCTTCGTGAGCAGGGAGAATTGCGGTTGTTTCGAGCATCAGCCCCATGCTTGCATTGAGGGGCTTCAGCCGTTTGATGTCATGGAGGTTCATCACACCCGGATTGCTGTGCGGAAGCAGCCCGTATTCGATTGCGATTTTGCAGAGATCGACCAGATAATCGATGATACTGGAATAGCCGATTTCAGCGATCCGGTTCTTGAATGCCGGGTGTTCTTCCGGTCTTTCGCCGAACGTGAAGAGTGCTTCGGTGCATCCGAAACGCGCTCCCGCTTCAAGTATCTGTTTCACTTCTTCCACAGTCATCAGGCTCGCTTCGGGATGCGAGGGGTCGCGCCTGAATCCGCAGTACCTGCACCGGTTTCTGCATACATTGGTGATCGGCAGGAAGACATTGCGGGAGAATGTAACATAATCTGGCATGATAAGAATTCAATGTGGTGATATTTAATATCAATTGTTCTCAATCTCCGGAAAGTTATGGTTCTCCACAAGATTGTGTGGGCTTCCGCCCTTTGCCATACATGCTCGGAACGCCGGCAAATTTTTAATACAACAAAAACTACAGACAGCGCGGGACAATGAAGAAAAAACTCTACGTACCACATCCGGGACACTTTGATGGGTTGAAAGAACTGATATCAGAGGCAGGAAGGGATATATACTCAGTATTCATGGCAGGCTCGCCTGATTATGTGGGTACTGGCAGGAGCAACCTCAGTTCACCCCAGATCGAGGATATCAGGGAGCAGACCGAGTATGCGCACAGAAATGGCGTGAAGGTGGAGATCGTGCTCAATAGTTCGTGCATGGGCGGGCGTCACTTAACGCCAGAAGGTTTCAATCTCATTCACTGGTATCTTGAACAGCTCGATAACTGTGGCGTTGACACGATCGTCGTTGCAGACCCGTTTCTCGTCGAGGCGATTGCAAAGGATTTCAGTATGAAACCGGTCGTATCAGTGCTGTCGTTTGTGGATTCGCCGGAGAAAGCCGAGTTCTATTACGATCTCGGCGCATCCTCGATTGTGGTTGATCCTGACGTGCACAGACATTTCGATGTCCTGCATGCGATCCGTGATGCAGTGGACTGCGAACTCAAATTGCTTGTGAACGAGGGGTGCCTGTATCAGTGCCCGTTCCGGTACGCGCACTTCAATTTCTTCTCGCATGCATTCGGTCCGCAACCCCGTCCCAATGTTCTCACTGACTATTATTATGAGAGATGTATATTATTGAGAATCAAGGATCCGAGATTGATCATCACATCCCCATGGATCAGACCCGAGGACGTCCATGAGTATGCCGATATCACCGATGTCTTCAAGATCGGCGGCAGAACCCACTACATCAACTGGATCCTGAACTGCGTCAGAGCGTACACCGATGAGCATTATGACGGCAATCTGATGGACCTGCTCGACTGTCCGAAAGACCTCAAAGACCTGTATTACATATCAAACAGGGACCTTGATGGCGCCATCGACCACTGGAAGAACTGCCCGGCGGTGTGCGCTGACTGCGGCTTTTGCAGGGATTTGACAGAGAAGGCTGTCAAGGTGTACGCCGGAGGCGGCACAGAGAGCGAGAGACTGGTAGAGTGGAGTAAAATCGCAGGTAAAACGGCGGTGCATGCATGATCACAGAAGAACTCCTGCAAGTAAGAAGCGATATCGAAAGTAACCTGAGAATGCTGCTTGGAAGGGCGGTCATGGTAACAGAACTGGATGCGTTCGCGCTGCCGTGCGGGTGCAGCGGCATCACTGCAAACATCCGCGGACTCGAACTGGATGATATCGAGGTATTCGAGGAGCAGATGCTCTTGTATTTTAAGGAGATTGCATCGCGTCTCGGTATTCCGCCGAGTTTCATATTTGCAAGGCTCATACCTGGAAGTTCGGTTGTTGCAGCAATCAACTGGCGTGTGTTATGCGATCGATGCTACCCTGACTTTGCTCGTGCACGCGGGAAGACGCCGAGACCTGATATTTACATCATGCATCTTGAGCGACGAGAACAGGTAGAGAAGAAGCGACAGTAACCACTGCCGCCGAAGTGTTTTTTGATCTGTTGGACGAGAAGATTTGGTTGTAGAATGCGATTTTTATCTCATCTGTGCTTTGAATTCCTCTACCAGTTCCTGCTTGATCTCGTCGTTCCGATCGCCACCACAGACTACTCCGCGGATGCCGATGATATCCGGATCGATACGATTCAGCGCATCCAGATCCTCAAACTGTATGGTTCCGGCGAGTGCTGTAACCAGGTTAAGATTGCGCGCATCGTCCACGAACCGGGTCAACTCATCCTCGCTCATAAACTCAAAGGTTGACCGACCGTCCTTGATTCCGGTATCAATCATCACCACATCAGCACCAACCTTCGCGCCAATTTCAGGTAGTAAAAGCGGTGAAATGGAATTTATGCGCCTAAAATCTGCATACGCGGCTGCTACCACCATTTTAGAGGAATCGTACTCCTTTATCGATCGTGCAATTTTTGATAACAGTTCTTCTGCCTGATCCGCAGTCTGAATATCGTACAACCCCGTCTTTATATAGTCAGCGCCGGATACAGCAGCGCCAAGTGCAGCAAGTGATGCTGTGCCTGGCTTAAAATTGAAATCGCCAATCGTTGCGCTGACTGGCTTCCTTGATTTGACCATCTCGACGACCGCACGGATCATCCATGGAAAATTTGCGCCGAGTGAGCCTTCCTTCGGATTCTTCACATCGATAATATCAGCGCCGCCAGCAAACGCGGCCTTTGCCTCGGTCGTGTTGATCGGGCTAACCAGTAGTTTCATGAGATGCCTCCATTCATGCACTGTTCAACGCCAGTGCAGTGTGATAGAATCATCGTGCTTGCGTATATTTAACAGTGTCGATGTGGTGTGCTTACTC
>JAYEGV010000047.1:0-2843 GCA_034659235.1 Methanobacteriota archaeon | reverse complement strand
CGTGTTGATCGGGCTAACCAGTAGTTTCATGAGATGCCTCCATTCATGCACTGTTCAACGCCAGTGCAGTGTGATAGAATCATCGTGCTTGCGTATATTTAACAGTGTCGATGTGGTGTGCTTACTCAATGAGGTGTGGTTAACCTGCAAGAAAATATACAAACTTTTTGGAAAGACTATATTTCCGGTCTGCTCATAAAACACTCATCCGTACAGAGGGAGGTCGTGGAGTGTTGAGGTTATCGGTCGAATAACATTGTCACAAAGCCAAAAATGGTAAAACCTTAATAAGCACGAGTGTTTACGTAGACAGTACGATTCATAAGAAAAGGCGATAGGATGCCATACGGATACTGCGGCATCAGAACTTTCCTGATGTTCTGCCTTCAAAAATCAAGGAATGAAACGATGATAACTCCAAAATATATCACAAAACTCGAGCAAATACATGAATTTAACAATGGAGAACGAGTTGCACTTAATGACGTTATTAAAAAGTTTGCTTTTCGTACAAACGAGTACTACCTATCGCTGATAGATTGGAATGATCCTGAGGATCCGATAAGGCGCATCATAATACCGGATGTAAAAGAACTTGAGGAATGGGGACAGATGGATGCTTCCGACGAAGGTACATATACCGTTATTCATGGTCTGCAGCATAAATATGAATCCACTGCAGTTCTTCTGGTCACTGATGTGTGCGGGGGATACTGTCGATTCTGTTTCAGAAAGCGGCTTTTTATAAATGGTCATGACGAGGTTGCCCGCGATGTGACAGAGGGAATCGAGTACATCAGCGAGCATAAGGAACTCACCAATGTCTTGCTCACTGGTGGCGATGCGCTGATATTATCCACAAAGAAGCTGGAAAAGATAATCAGACAATTAAGGGAGATTGAGCATGTCCGGATCATACGCATCGGTACCAAGATACCCGCTTTTAACCCATACAGAATCATCGACGATCCCTCTCTGCCTGAGATGATACAACGATACAGTACCGATGAGAAACGAATCTATATAATGACACAGTTCAATCATCCCAGAGAACTTACCGATGCTGCTATCGAAGCGGTCAGCCTCCTCGTAAGGGCAGGTGCCATAATCGCCAACCAAACGCCGATGATACGCGGGGTCAATGATGACCCGGAAACCCTATCAACATTGTTTAAAGAACTGTCGTTTGTCGGTGCGATTCCTTACTATGTCTTCCAGTGCCGTCCGACATCAGGCAATAAAACCTTTGCTGTTCCGGTCGAGGAGACCTACAATATCTTCCAGCAAGCTCTGAAGAGATGTTCGGGTCTTGCCAAGCGTGCCAGGTTGATCATGTCGCATTCGACGGGGAAGATCGAAATTGTGGGAACAACCGATGAGCACATCTTCTTCAGGTACCACCAGTCGGTCGATCCACAGCAGATTGGAAGCTTTATGATTTTTAAGCGTAATCCGAATGCCTACTGGTTCGATGACTATCACGAGCTGGTCGCAAGATATCTCATCGATGATCTTCATGATTGATATCGCAAGGTTTAAATCAACACCATCTGTTATGTTGTAATGTATGCGCCTATCAGAAATGGTTACCCTGCTCGAGGAGATCGCCCCTCCGGAACTTGCTTATGAATCTGATCAAGCTCGGATCGGGCTGGTGCTCGACCGCGGGAACAATGTGAATAAGGTTGCTGTTGCGCTGGACGTTACCGATTACGTGCTCGAGGAAGCTGCACGGGAAGAGGTGGATCTTCTGGTCACGCACCACACCCCGATATACCATCCGATACACCGGATCTCAAAGAGTCTTTCTGACTCCTTGAAGATCGCTCTTGAGAACGAGATCTCGATATATGTGATGCACACGAACTATGATCGAGCTGATGGCGGTGTCAATGATGTGCTCGCAGAATTGCTGGAACTGTGGGATGTTCGGGAACTGGAACCCGGTCGTATCGGAAGAACAGGACGCTCAAAAACATCAGAATTTGCGCAGTTTGTGGCGCGGCAGCTCAACGTCTCTGTCAGATGGACAGGAGAGCGTGAGATTGAGACCGTAATGGTCATCGGCGGCAGTGGTCTCAGCGGCGAGTTTGTGGATATCGCGATCGAAGGTGGTGCAGATGTCCTCGTCTCCGGAGAGATGCGGCATGATGCGATCAGGAAAGCACACAATCTGGCATTGATCGATGCCACGCATTATGCAACCGAGATTCCTGCAATGAGGCGGCTATGCGACCGGTTGCCTGTTGATACGGTCTTTATCGATCATGTGCCTGATGTCAGGGTGGTGGACAGTAGCCGTATGGTGCATCTCGAACAGACGGCGTGGTATGCATAGGCATCACGTACATGCTCAGTAAGGCGTGGTTGTTTTTGCGCGGTTCATAACACGAGATTTCGCATTCGTACTGGACTGTCCAGAGATATCGCTTCATAACAGTACCACAGAGATAGCGGTGTGAGAGGGTGTAATCTAAAAATCAGACTCTACGCCCTCATCTTTGTGTATCTCCTGCCATATACAGAGGAACTCATGTCCACGATGCGGTTGTTATCAAGCAATTCATGTATAAGCGTACTTACGCCAATCTCGCTCAGATGAAACGCAGAGCATAGATCCTCTGGTGTGAAGTATATAATCCCATGACATGGATGCGAGCCAGTCTCCTGTATGCGAGACCTCCGGATGATGAGTTGCATATTTCTGCTCAAGCAAGTTTGTAACAACTCACGTTTTAGAAAATTTCCTACATTTTTTAAACTTCTCCCACAAAGAAGCATACTTCAATTCGACTTTTAAAATTATCTGCATTTTCTCATGGGCAAAATCAAAGTATTGGAAT
>JAYEGV010000046.1:0-2701 GCA_034659235.1 Methanobacteriota archaeon | reverse complement strand
GCACATGCAGCAGACGGATATGCACGGGCAACCGGTAAGGTTGGAGTATGTCTTGCAACATCAGGACCTGGTGCCACCAATCTTGTTACAGGCATCGCAAATGCATACATGGATTCGGTTCCAACCATCGGTATCACAGGACAGGTTCCGACGTCCATGATCGGGAATGATGCTTTTCAGGAAGCAGATATCACTGGAATCACACTTCCAATCACAAAACACAATTATCTGATAAGAGATGTGAAGGATCTTCCAAGAATCGTCAAAGAAGCTTTTTTCATCGCATCAACAGGCAGACCGGGTCCGGTTCTGATCGATCTGCCAAAGGATGTCTCAACTGCTGAGTTTGAATTCAAATATCCGAAAAAGGTGCATCTGCGCGGTTATCATCCTGATATCGATATTGATGTGAATGCGATAAAACGCGCCGCATCGATGATCGCAGAGGCAGGCAGACCGGTCATCTATGCAGGCGGCGGTGTTATCATCTCGGATGCGTCACCGGAACTGCTCAAACTTGCAGAGACCATTATGGCTCCTGTGACAACAACGCTGCTTGGAATCGGAGCATTTCCTGAGTCACATCCATTATCGCTCGGTATGCTTGGCATGCACGGCACCAGGTATGCCAATTACGCAATACAGGAATCTGATCTCTTGATCGCGATCGGTGCAAGGTTTGATGACCGTGTGACAGGAAAGATCGAGGCGTTTGCACCTCATGCAAAGGTCATCCACATCGATATCGATCCAGCCGAGATCGGAAAGAACGTGAGGGTCGATCTCCCGATCATCGGGAATGCAAAGGCGATTCTGCAGTCGCTGCTCTCATATTTGCAGAAAAGCAGAAGAGAAGCGTGGCTTGAGAAGGTTAAGAGGTGGAAGAAGGAGTATCCACTCCAGTACCAGCAGAGCGATACCGTGATCAAGCCGCAGTATGTGGTTCAGGAGATACATAAAGCCTGCCCTGATGCGATCATCGTGACCGAGGTCGGACAGAATCAGATGTGGGCAGCACAGTACTTCCGGTACGAGAACCCACGCACATTCATCACATCCGGCGGGCTTGGCACCATGGGTTACGGATTCCCTGCTGCGATGGGAGCGAAGGTTGGATGTCCTGACAAAACTGTTATCGATATCGCTGGCGACGGCTCATTCCAGATGACATCACAGGAACTTGCAACTGTCGTTACGAACGATATCTGTGTGATCGTGGCAATCCTCAACAACAGCCGTCTCGGAATGGTGCGACAGTGGCAGGAACTATTCTTTGAGAGGAGATACTCACATACCGATCTGACAGAGAGCGTGGATTTCGTGAAACTGGCAGAGGCTTACGGTGCAATCGGCATCCGTGCGGAGAGACCATCAGAGGTGCCCTCTGCGATATCCGAAGCGCTTGCAGCAGATCGGGCAGTGATCATCGATTTCGTGATCGATCCCATGGAGAACGTATTTCCGATGGTTCCTGCTGGTGCAGCAATCAATGAGATTCTTGAACCTGAGGTGGGGGCAGCATGAGACACATACTTGCAGTGCTGGTGGATAACAAACCAGGCGTGCTTGCACGCGTTTCAGGGTTGTTCAGCAGGCGCGGGTTCAACATCGAGAGTCTTGCGGTCGGCAGGACAGAGAACCCTGAGATATCAAGAATGACGATCGTTGTCAGGGGTGATGATCGTGTGCTTGCACAGGTGATGAGCCAGCTAGGAAAACTGATCGATGTGATATCGGTATCTGATCTCCCCTCATCCGAATCGGTTGATCGGGAACTGGTGCTGATCAAGGTGGCTGCCGATGCAGGCACAAGATCTGAGATCATGCAGATCGCAGACATATTCCGTGCAAAGATCATCGATGTCGGTGTAGAGACTTTAATCATTGAGGTTACAGGTGATGAAAGCAAGGTTAAGGCAATCGAGGATATGCTGGCACGGTTTGGAATCAAGGAACTCGTCAGAACAGGAATAGTAGCGATGAATAGAGGTATGAAAATAGTTAAAGGAGGATACACATGATTGTAAATTTCAGGGTAACACAGGTCGAATCCAAGGTATATACGGATCCGGAAGAGGCTAGAAAGTATAAGAATATCAGTATCAACTATGATATCAACCTGAAGAATATTGTAGTTGTGCCACGACAGACGCCATTTGGAGAGAAAACAGTTTTGAGGGTGGAATATGCATTCTCAATCAATT
Source organism: Methanobacteriota archaeon (assembly GCA_034659235.1). Classification (GTDB taxonomy): domain Archaea; phylum Halobacteriota; class Methanosarcinia; order Methanosarcinales; family Methanogasteraceae; genus Methanogaster_B. The sequence goes on along the minus strand of JAYEGV010000046.1, from coordinate 497 downwards.
ATTTGAGTCCGAATGTCGGGCATATACGGTTTGAGGGATTTTCTGACTATTATTCAGGTGAAAAGGATTTAACCCAGATCAAAACCGATTGGGATAGTGGAAAAGCTCCTTCGGATGTTCAGAATCAGATTGCAAATGCAATGGTCTCCAACCTTGCTCCGCTTGCAATGAGGCTGTCCACAACACTCGGACTTCCACCCGCGATGCCGCTTCCAAATATCAATTTCCAGCAAAAGACGCCTGGAAAACCTGAGCCTGTGCAGACGATGTATCATGGGTGAGATCGGGGGCAGCCTCCAGTGACCGTCCAAAACAAACACAATGCCTGAAATCACACTGATCTGGGATGGTGAACTGCTCTTCGAGAAACTCTTTGTTGAGCATGGGTTATCGTATCAGCGCATCGGCTCCGGCGCCATCGGAACGCCATTTCTACCAAAGTGCAGGGCAATGATCATCCCGACAGGATTTGCGAATTTGCAGTACACAAAAATACT
>JAYEGV010000045.1:0-2722 GCA_034659235.1 Methanobacteriota archaeon | reverse complement strand
TACTTTGATTTTGCCCATGAGAAAATGCAGATAATTTTAAAAGTCGAATTGAAGTATGCTTCTTTGTGGGAGAAGTTTAAAAAATGTAGGAAATTTTCTAAAACGTGAGTTGTTACAAATAGTGTTCGGGGTTCTTAAGAAAATCGTTGAATGTCGCTTGTTTTAAACTTCTCTGTAAGTATTTGGAGTATCTTCCTTTAGTTCTACGGCTGTATGCACCGTAATACCGTATCATTTTAAAATTCCGATCGGGCATGTGCTGAATCAGTGCAATGATTCCCTCACGTACCGTCATCGTCACAAAATGTCTCTTGCCATCATGATCCTCATACCGGAATGTGACCGTTTTTCCGTCGTATTGGTACAATCGTGTGTTTACCACTTCGGGTTTCGAATATCTGAAAACACATGAGCCAGAATCAGAGCACCATATATAATTGACAGTCCCCGATGGTCCACCGACACCTTCTTATTGCATAACATTCATCAGATAATAAAATACAAACAGGTGAGTTAGAAATGGACAATTTATTGTATCTTGCACCCGCAGCAGGTATTCTCAGTCTGATATTTGCGGGTTTGTTTGCATATCTCGTTTTGAAGCAGCCGACTGGCACAGAAGAGATGAGAACGATCGCATCAGCAATACAGGAGGGTGCGATGGCGTATCTGAATCGGCAGTACCGGACGGTTGCAATCGTCGCAATCATACTGGCTGCTGCAATCTATGTCCTGCTCGATGACGGATCAAAGATCGCGTTTGGGTTCCTTGCTGGCGCAGCAGCCTCTGCCGCGGCAGGATACATCGGCATGAACGTCTCGGTTCGTGCAAATGTACGAACAGCGAACGCTGCAAGGGAAGGTCTTGAAAAAGCGATATCTATCGCGTTCAAAGGAGGCGCTGTGACCGGGCTTGCGGTGGTCGGTCTCGCGCTGCTTGGCACCAGTGGATTCTATATATTGTATGGAGGTGAGCCAGAGAACGTTGATCTGGTCATTGGTTTTGGATTTGGTGCGAGTCTGATCAGTCTCTTTGCGAGGGTTGGAGGCGGTATATACACAAAAGCCGCTGATGTCGGCGCTGATCTTGTCGGAAAGGTGGAAGCAGGCATCCCTGAGGACGATCCGAGAAATGCAGCGGTGATCGCTGATAACGTCGGTGATAATGTTGGAGATTGTGCTGGCATGGGCGCTGATCTGTTTGAGACGTATGTGGTAACATCACTTGCTGCAATGCTTCTTGGAGCGATTGTAATCGTCAAACATCCTGAATATCCGAACGCTGTCACATATCCGTTAATTCTTGGAGCGGTGGCAATTGTCGCATCGATCATTGCGGTATTCTGCGTCAGACTCGGTAAGAGTAAGAAGATTATGCGCGCCCTGTATAAAGGAGTGGTAGCAGCCGCATTGATCTCTATGGTGGCGTTCTACGTTGTTACTGATAAATTGATGCATGATATGAAATTTTATTATGCATCGCTCGTTGGAATCGCAATCATGGTGCTGGTCGTGATCATCACTGAATACTACACCTCAAAGAGTTTCAGACCTGTCAAGGCTATTGCACGTGCATCAAAGACCGGAGCTGGCACAAACATCATCTCAGGGCTCGCGGTTGGTCTTGAAAGTACAGCGATGCCAGTTATCGTGATCTGTGCCGGAATACTGACCGCATTCTTCGTGGTTGGCGGACTATCAGATCCCGATGTCGGACTCTATGGTATCGCCATAGCAGCGGCTGCGATGCTCTCCACCACAGGAATTATCGTTGCCCTCGACTCATACGGACCGATCACTGATAATGCTGGCGGCATTGCAGAGATGGCTTCGCTTCCAGCAAAAACCAGAGACGTGACCGATCAACTTGATGCCGTTGGAAACACAACCAAAGCAGTAACCAAGGGATATGCGATCGGCTCAGCAGCACTTGGTGCACTGGCACTCTTTGCGGATTACAGGCACGAGGTGGGACTTGGCATCGGAGATCTCAGTCTCGATGATCCAGTGGTTCTGGTCGGACTCTTCATCGGAGGTCTCCTCCCGTTCTTATTCAGCGCTGTCACGATGAATGCGGTTGGCAAAGCTGCTTTTGAGATCGTGGAAGAGGTGCGGAGGCAGTTTCGAGAGATTCCCGGAATCATGGAAGGGACAGCAAAACCAGAGTACGGAAAGGCTGTGGACATCGTGACGAAAGCCGCGATCAGGGAAATGGTGATCCCTGGCATTCTTGCGATCGGTGTGCCGCTTTTCGTCGGGCTTGTGCTTGGTAAAGTTGCGCTTGGTGGGTTTCTGATCGGAATCATCGTTGTTGGGCTCTTGATGGCGCTATTCATGTCGAATAGCGGTGCTGCATGGGATAACGCCAAGAAACTGATAGAGGACGGTGAGTATGGCGGCAAGGGCTCTGATGCTCACAAGGCTGCGGTTGTTGGCGATACCGTTGGCGATCCGTTCAAGGATACGGCAGGACCCGCGTTGAATCCGCTCATCAAGGTGGTCAATATCATCGCAATACTCTTTGCCGCGATGTTCGGAGGCGGGCTGATCTAATAGGGTGAAGAGAGGAGGAATGATCTTTGAGTAAACTGAAATGGCGTATCATGCTCGTATTTGCACTGGCGGCTCTCGCGTTCTGCGGCATGGCGGCTGCTGAACAACTCTATGTCAATGAGAGCGGCTGGTGGCATGATGGCGGCGCGTTCAATGCGAGCGGGACGCC
>JAYEGV010000044.1:11528-13947 GCA_034659235.1 Methanobacteriota archaeon | reverse complement strand
TTTTTCAAACGAAAGCACACCCTCCGGTTTTAAAACACGGTGCACCTCGGACAGCACATCCTCGATTCCTCCTGCAACATGAAGAAGCCCGAAGATGAAAGCAAGGTCGATACTCCTGTCCAATAGCCCGGTATCGGATGCGTTCGCAAGAATGGGCTTGACATTCGCTATCCCCTTCTTCTCGATTCTCTCTTTGACTCTCTCTATTGCCGCGGGATGTACATCTACAGCGTAGATGAAGCCCTCATCTCCCACAATCGCTGCTGCAGGAATCGTGAAGAATCCGGGACCGCATCCGACCTCCAGTACTTTTTGACCGGTCCCAAGTCCGGCTGCGGTCAGTAACCGCTCCGGATTGCGGAAGATCGGGAGAATCGGATTGTCATGCATCAGGGAGACTATTCGGTAGGCAAAATCCGGCATCCGGCGGTGGTGGCTGGTGTCACGACCAATCTCTTCGATTTCGTTTCTCATCTCCTTTCACTTCCCGAGAACATTCCACATCGGAACTCTTCCCGCGTATTCTCTGTAATCGTCTCCGTATTTTCGGATATCGTACTCGCTCTCTGTTCCGAACACGCATGAAACGGTGTTAGCTCACCAACAATCATTCCACAATCCGTTTGAACCGCTCCTCCTCGCCAAGCGGCATGGTCGCATCGACACCGATCTTTGTGGTCGTACCGCCATCCGAGCACATCGGATCAAGTGAACTCCCCCGCACATTCGTGATCATCAACACATCCTTATCTCCGAGCACTCTGGTTGCTATCGCAAACTCAACATCACCCGGATCATAGATGTCGATGTCGTAATCGACAATCACCACGTTCTTGAGACTCGGATGTGCAGCAAACGCTGCAAGCATCGCATTCTTCGCATCGCCTTCGGTCTCTTTTCTGATCTGGACCACTGCATTGAAATAACAGCATCCTCCGTCTGTCAGCACAACATTTCGCACGTCCGCAACTCCGTTTACCGCACTGAATATCTTTGGTTCATACGGAATTCCCATCAGCAGTTTGTGTTCACTGCCTGACGGTATGATCGCATGATAGATTGGATCTTCTCGATGAGACATGCCTGTGAGGCGAATCACTGGCTCGCTCCGTACCTTATCATACGTACCTGTGATATCAACGAACGGACCTTCATGAGAGCGCTCTTTTCCGATATACCCTTCAAGCACGATCTCGCAGTGCGGCACTCTTATGCCGTTTTCGCATTCAAATACCTCAAGCGGTTCACCGAGCAGAGCAGACGCATACTGAAACTCCATGCCCTGCGGCACGCGTGTACATACAGCGAACAGGACTGCCGGATCGAGACCGATCGCGATAGCAACAGGAAGCTCCTCTCCTCTATCGATTGCTCTTTTGTGCATAAGGTATGTATGTCTCGGCGCAACCAGCCTTGCTGCAAGTTTATCCTTTGCAATAACCATCATCCGGTGTATGGATGCATTCATCACCCCATCCAGTTCTGTAATCAGGACACCTGCGGTAATATAAGGAGCAGGATCTCCTTTGAAGTATGTAAGAATCGGCAGTTTTGAGAGATCTGGTTTGTTTATGATTTCTTTTGTCGGAGAATCGTCCACAAGCTCTATCTCTCCTTTCGGATCGATGGATGCAAGATGTTTCACCATATCCTCCCTGTTGATACGCAGTGCCGTGCACAGAGCATCTCTGGATGAGAGAACATTCACAGCAACACGGTGATCGTTGATATCATGAAATAGGACTGGCTTGTTATGTCCCGCAATCCTTGCAGCATCGTATTCTGGGGATGTCGACTCCTGAATCTCGACGAGGCTACCCTCTGATTTTAACTGGTCTATAAAACTTCCAAATGACATTGTTTCACCTGATATTGTTTAGAGATGATCGAGAACAGATCATCGGGAGTTTTGAGCACCACAATTCCCTCCATCTCTGCAAGCTCTGCTGTGTTTCTCATATCCACATCCCGCACCCTGATTTCAGCATATCCACCGCTGATTGCGCCATGCGGGCATAATGCAGCACACTCGCCGCAGCCATTGCACCTTAAAAGATCGATCTGGTCATCGATTGCACCCTGCAGACACTGTTCCTTCGGAATGCAGACATCACACTGATACTCAGCACAGATCTCGCGGTCGATCGTGTACGGCATCCTCGATCGAATGGTGCCTCCGATATCTACCGGCACGATATAAACAGGAATCTCTCCTTTTACTGCCTGTGCAACCGCATTCGTTGGCAGCGAGTCTGCTATGCCGTGCACAATCTTTGCCACGGTATTTGAAGTCGCTGGCGCGACAAATAGAGCGTCATATTTGTTCAAAAGAAATCTGCCAACCTTTGGAGAACTTCTGCCCTGCTCGCTCTCCGGAAAAATCTCTTCAAGATAATCTCCGTTTGCGATGGTTTTTAAT
>JAYEGV010000044.1:1260-11428 GCA_034659235.1 Methanobacteriota archaeon | reverse complement strand
CGCTGGCGCGACAAATAGAGCGTCATATTTGTTCAAAAGAAATCTGCCAACCTTTGGAGAACTTCTGCCCTGCTCGCTCTCCGGAAAAATCTCTTCAAGATAATCTCCGTTTGCGATGGTTTTTAATCCATCGGATAACCCGTACATCCGCAGAACCTCCTCTGCCGATTGTGACGCAAAGATGGTGATTCTGATATCCGGATTGGTCTCTTTTAATTTTTTAAATATATCGTAACTCTCTCTCAGATAATGTCCGGCACCGGTGATCGCCCATGCAAGATTCAGATGCATGATGGTGGTTATGCTGTGCGATAGTTAATGGTTGCCTCCCCTCGCTTCACGCATTCCTCCAGTGCATCGACCATACCCTCGAATGTGAACCGCTCTGGCATGACATCCACTTTCACACCGTAACTCCGCAGCACCTCTGCCGTGGGAGGTCCGATTGCAGCAACGATTCTTCCGTTCAACACGTCCACGATTCCGGATTCAGCGTCCATGCTGCGTGCAACCTTCATGAAATTGCGAACAGTCATCGCACTGGTGAATGCAAACGCATCGATCCTGCCTGCGATGGCATCGTTGATCAACCGCTGCTGTCTACCATCAAGAGGGAGCACCAGTTCATACACTGCGGTCTCGTGCACCACTACTCCAGCACGACCTTCCAGCGATCTGATCAGCGCAGGATCGCCATGCAGACTCCGAACCACCTCGATCACCTTACCATCGATCTCGCACAGCATTTCCGCGATTCCCTTTGAACTGTAAGAATCCGGCATCAAGGAAACGTTGATATCATGCTTTTCAAGGGCTTTCTTCGTCTTCGATCCGATAGCGATGATGCATGTCCTGTTCAATGCCCAGATGAATCGTTCAGGAAAATCGATCTTCTGCAGCGTGAATACGATGCCGTTCGCGCTGGTGAATATCACGATGTCTGATTTGTATGCAAGCACGCGCTGCACAACCCCATCAAAATTGCTGTCGCGATGATCTTTAAGCTCAATCATGGGCGCTGCGACCACATCAAAGCCATGAGAACGTGCAAGCGCGATCGAGAGATCGAGGTGCATATCAGGACGCATGATTGCGAGGACCGGTTTCTTCATGGTGTTTGGTTGGTGAGGGTGGTAAAAATGTGTTGTGGTTTCTCTAATCGTCAGTAAGGGCAACTACGATCAGGGCACCCGCCTGCATAATCTGATTCAGCGCTCACATACCCTCCGAATGATAACACCTGTTCTCTCTTGCTGCCATATCGATAGATGGTTATGCCCTTGCATTTCAATTCGTACGCCAGCAGAAATGCTTTCTTCACATCCCCCTGTGTTGCATCCTTTCTCAGATTGATCGTCTTTGAGATTGCATTGTCCACAGACTCCTGAAACGCTGCCTGCATCCTGACATGCCAATCCGGATCGATATCCAGAGCGGTAACAAACACGTCCTTCACATCCTTCGGAATGTCAATATCCTGCACAGAACCTGTCTTTGCGATCGTAATCATCAGATCCCTGCTATAAAATCCCCTCTCTCTGGCAACCCTTTCAAATACGGGATTGACTTCCACCAGTCTCGCATGATCAAGAACATTTCTGACAAAAGAAACAGCAAACAGCGGCTCGATCCCTGATGTTGTTCCTGCAATGATCGAGATGCTTCCTGTTGGGGCAATGGTTGTCAGGGTTGCGTTTCTCATATTCGTGCCTTTCCATATACTCTCATCGATATTTGGGAAGGGTCCCCGCGCCTCACCGAGCATAACAGATGTCTCCCTTGCAGCACTCGTCATAAATCTCATCAATTTCCTGCCAAGATTCAGTGCATCATCTGAATTGTATGGCATCCCAAGTTCGAGCAGCATCTCTGCAAATCCCATGACACCAAGACCGATCTTCCGATTCGCTCTGGTCATCTCTCCAATCCGGGGCAGGGGATATCTGTTTGCGTCGATCACATCGTCAAGGAAGCGAACCCCGAGTTCGGTTAAGTCTCTCAACTGTTCCCAGTCGATATCGTTCTTCCGGATGATCTTTGCTAAATTGATCGATCCGAGATTGCATGATTCCCAGTCCAGTAGAGGGACCTCTCCGCATGGGTTTGTGGAATCTATCCGGTATTCTGGAGTTGGGTTGTGTGCATTGATCTCATCGAGAAAGACCAGACCAGGGTCGCCTGTTCTCCATGCCATCGTCGCTATCAGATCAAAGACGTCATCCGCACCAAGACTTCGTACGCATTCATTGTTTCTCGGATTGATCAACTCATAATCCCTGTGCTTCTTCACCGCTTCCATGAAATCATCATTTACGCCAACAGAGATATTAAAATTCCTTAAAACATCCTCCTTCTCTTTTGAAGTTATAAAATCTATGATATCAGGATGATTTACGTTCAGGATGCCCATATTTGCCCCGCGTCTCCGCCCTCCCTGTTTGATGACATCGGTTGTCACATCAAAGATGCGCATGAAAGAGACAGGACCTGATGCGCTTCCCATCGTTGATCGCACGATATCTCCTTCCGGTCTCAATCTTGAGAATGAGAATCCGCATCCTCCGCCGCTCTGCTGAACGATCGCCATCGCCTTCAATGCACCGAAGATATCTTCAATCGAATCAGGAACAGGTATCACGAAACATGCACTGAGCTGACCGAGTTCTGTGCCTGCATTCATCAATGTCGGGGAATTTGGCAGAAATTCGAGATTCCTCATCGATGAGTAGAATTTCTTCTCAAATTCCTCTGATCTGCCAGAGATTGCCTTTGCAACCCTTCCAAACATCTGATCTGGCGTTTCAATGATGTTTCCTGCCTCATCCTTCATCAGGTATCTCTTATTCAGAACTTCGATCGCATTGACTGTCAACTTCAGTTCATCGTATACCCCAAAGAACTTCTTTGCGTCCCTGATTTCGCTTTTCCGCTCCCTGTACAGGATATATGCCTTTGCCACCTCATACAATCCGTGTCTGACAAGAATCTCCTCCACGATATTCTGCACATCCTCAACAGTCGGAATGCCAGAAATTCGTTCCTCAATCAGTGCAACAACTTCGTCTGTGAGTTTTAGAGAGAGTTTTCTATCGTTTGCGCTTGTGGCGAGGATTGCTTTGTGTATAGCGGTAGTTATCTTCTCTTTTTTGAAATTGGTGATTCTTCCATCCCTTTTCAGGATATTATTCATGCGATTCTCTTTGTTGTGGTGTTATATTATCTTTTCAGTCGGCAGCAATTCCCACAGCGTACGTGATTGGCGCAGGCAGAGGTGTACGTGAATTTCGTCCCAAGACCACTTCGACCAATACCTTAAAGTACAACCCGAACACTGTATTATAATTCATTCGTAGCAGACCGATCAAGTCGTTACGACTACGATGGTGGATTCATGAACGAACAGACAATAAACGCTGTTAAAACGATAGTGGACGAATCTCCGTCCAGAAATTTCACGGAAAGCGTGGATCTGGCGATCAATCTGAAAAATCTTGATTTGAGCCAGCCGCGGTTCCGTGTGGACGAGGAGGTCATACTCCCGCATGGACTTGGTAGACCGATTGCGGTTGCTGTCTTCGCGCGTGGAGAGACTGCCCTACAGGCAAAGGACGCAGACGCTGATATAATCATCGATCCCGATGAGATCGAGGAGTACGGCGAGGATAAGAACAGGGCAAGAGAACTTGCTAACAGATACGATTTCTTCATTGCGGAGGTTGCATACATGCCATCCATAGGCAGGTATCTCGGTCCGATTCTCGGTCCCAGGGGTAAGATGCCAGAACCACTGACGCCGGATAAGGATGTCGCTCACATCATCAACAAGACTCGAAGTAGCATAAAACTCAGATCAAAGGATCGGATGACCTTTCATGCCCCGGTCGGGCGGCGGGATATGCCGGTTGATGATCTCGCTGAGAACATCGAAGCGGTGGTGATCAGGCTTGAACAGGTGCTGGACAAGGGTACGCATAACATCAAATCCATCTATGTAACAACAACGATGGGCAAATCTGCGAAGGTGAGGTGATGGTTATGGATGCAATGACAGAACATCACACAGCGCACATTCCGCAGTGGAAGCTCGATGAGATCGAGAATATCAAGCAGTTGATCGGCAGGTATCCTGTCGTCGGAATCGCCGGAATACGTGACATACCGGCAAAGCAACTGCAGCAGATGCGCCGTGATCTTGTGGGAATTGCAAAACTCCGGATTTATAGAAACACTCTCATACTCCGTGCTCTCGGAGAGGGTGCTGACGAGATTCGTTCGATGGAATCGTATATTGGTGATCAGACCGCACTGATTTTTACTGATTTGAACTCTTTTAAACTTTTTAAGTTGCTCAAATCCAGTAAAACGAATGCTCCGATCAAGGCAGGCGCTTCAGCACCGTATGACATCGTGGTGGAAGCGGGTCCCACCTCTTTTAATCCGGGACCGATCGTGAGTGATCTGCAGAATGCTGGCATACCAGCCAGAATCGACAAGGGAAAGGTCGTGATCCGTGAGACAAAGGTGGTCGCACACGCAGGCGAAACCGTATCGCGGGCGCTCTCTGAGATGCTTACACGTCTTGAGATCTATCCGATGACTGTTGGACTCGATCTCCGTGCTGCCTATGACAATGGCACGGTTCTGGAGGCAGATATCCTGGATATCGATGAAGAGAAGTACGTATCTGACATCAGGTCATCGGTTGCATCTGCATTCAATCTCGCGATTGCCATTGTATATCCAAGTCGTGCAACGATTCGGACACTGCTTGCAAATGCCGCCAGCAATGCAAGAAATCTCGGTATAAATTCTGCTATACCTGAACCGGATATCGTGGATATGCTCCTATCAAAGGCACAGTCGAATGCGATGGCGCTTATAGGCAGCATCGGTGACCCGGCTGCACTGGGAGAGTCTTTAAAACGAGCGCCCACGAAAGAGGAAGAGATAGAAGTAGAAGCAGAAGAAGAGGTTTCTGCTACAGAAGAAGAACCTGAAGAGGCAGGTGAAGAAGAGAAGGAAGAGGAAGCAGCAGAAGGGCTTGGTCTTCTCTTTGGATGATGATAAACAAATAAATAAGAGGTGAAATAGATATGGAATATATATATGCAGCATTGATGTTGCACAGCACTGGAAAAGAGATAACAGAGGAAGGAATCACCAGTATACTCGGTGCAGCAGGCATCGATGTGGATAGTTCGAGGACAAAGGCACTTGTTGCAGCGCTCGATGGTGTTGATATCGAAGATGCGATCAGGCAGGCTGCGGTGGCACCGGTTGCAGCTCCTGCGGCGCCAGAAGCTCCAGAGGCAGCACCGGCACCCGAGGTCGAAGAAGCGAAGGAAGAGGAGAAGAAGGAAGAGGAAGAAGCAGGCATAGCCGGACTTGGCGCGTTGTTCGGATGATCATGTACGAGCTATTACAGCGATTGTCGGATGCTCATGGAATCTCTGGCTACGAGGGCGATGTTCGTGCGATTGTTGAGCAGGAACTTAGCTCCTACGGGGACATTCGGGTGGATGCGCCCGGCAATCTCATCTTCACAAAGAAGGGTACCACTCCGACGATCATGCTTGCCGCTCATCTCGATGAGATCGGACTGGCTGTCAGGTATATCGATGATGACGGCTTTCTCAGATTCGTGAAGGTCGGTGGATGGTTTGACCAGACATTACTCAACCAGAGAGTCATCGTTCACTCAAAAAACCCATGTTTTGGGGTGATCGGATCAAAACCTCCGCATGTCATGAAAGAGGATGAGAAAAAGAAGCCAGTGGATGCCAAGGATATGTTCGTCGATGTGGGCGCATCATCAGCAAAGGAGGCTGGAGATATGGGCATCGAGATCGGAACCTCAATCTCCACCGACCGCAACCTTGAACGGCTCGCAAACGACCGTGTTACAGGAAAGGCACTCGATGACCGTGTTGGCGTAGCGATACTGATCGAGGCGATGAAGCGGATCAGCGATATCGAGCCTACCGTACATGCGGTCTTCACGGTTCAGGAGGAGGTCGGACTGAAAGGAGCAAGAACGTCTGCATTCGGGCTGAATCCGGATGTCGCGATAGCAATCGACACTGGTATAGCAGGGGATCATCCAGGCATCACCAAATCGGAATCCGCTACAGCAATTGGCAAGGGCGCTGTTATAACAGTGATGGATGCAGGAGGAAGAGGCGTGATCACGCATCCAACGGTACTGGAATGGCTGCGAGAGACCGCAAAAGCGAACAAGATCGCATATCAACTGGATGTATCCGATGGCGGCACCACCGATGCAAGCGCAATCAGTCTGACCCGCGAAGGAATTCCGTCAGGTGTTCTCAGCGTGGCAACGCGGTACATCCACTCGCCAGTCGAGGTATTGTCGCTTGATGATATGGAATCCTGCATCGATCTGATCGTACATGCGGTTGGTTCCGCAGGAAAGTGGTTTTGAACGGCAGCGCCGATGATGAAGCATTTAACTGAGCAGGTGATGAACCCTATGAGACCTGAGGCGCTTTTTTAGATTTGTGAGCGGCATCTTTCTTGTGATTTCCACCTCTGTCCAATAGATATTTAATTCTGCCCATATTTATCAATCCCGATTCGCCACCATTCGCGATCACAGTTCGATCCAAGTCGGCTGCTTATGCTCAGGCAGCACCGGCAGTGGCATCGTGTTGATCAGTACCGGCGTTGTGATCTCCTTTGTCCGCTCGATTACGAGTTCCTTTCCTGCTTGCGTCAGCGCAAAGAGTGGAATCGCTGTTCCGACCTGTGCCAGCGGTTTCACAAGATTGCGGACATGCGTTGATGCGCAGCCTGTTATGATATCAACCGAATCCAGCAGGTCATGTACTTCTGATCGAGATAGTGCTGTGATATGTGCAGCGATGATGATCGCAGACACGCCAGGCTCGGATTCGATTTCCCTGATCTTAAGTGCTGTCGCGGGGTCGATAACAGTGACTGCAATCCGCTTGTACCCCAGTTCAACTGCACGGCAAACACCAGCGGCAGGATCGATGCTCGCTCTACGCGGATCGATTACGATTCCGCCGCGCTCTCTGATCCCATCAATGATCTCGGAGATCGGTTCGGTTTCGATCAACCCTGAGATCTGTGCACCCATACCCTGGACGAGTTTCGGATTATCTGTTATGACTGTTCCTGCGCCATCGCAGGCTGTAACCGTTGTGTCGATCAACCTTTTCTTCAGCCCGGTCATCATCACCTCGGATGCGCCGAAGTTCACGAAGACATCCACATCGAGGTTGCGCTCCGGCGTGAACATCCCGAGTTCTCTGATCCGAAACTCCATGTTCGTGCGAACCGCATCCTCTGTGATCTCTCTTATGTCGTGAAACTTATCGAAGAGCGGACACCACCTGATACAGGGTTTACCAACATCGATGACTCTGCCATCAGCAACCGTGACCCTTGTTGTTCCGAGCATCTCCATTATGTGTGGCATGTGGATATGTTTGGATTTAGATACCTTTAAATCAATGCGCACACAGTATCAAGATACGGGCTCGTAGATCAGCTGGAAGATCGTCGCCTTTGCAAGGCGAAGGCCCTGGGTTCGAGTCCCAGCGAGTCCACTCAGATGAAAGCGAAAACCGCATGGATCAAGGCAGATACCGGTAACTGGGATGCGCAGAAGGATAGGATCACCACCAGTCTCGAATCGGGAGTGGAGTGTGTGCTCACATCAGGAGATCACATTGAGAAGGTGCGGGAGCTCGGTGAGATCAAGGTGGCGTCACCACTGCCTCCTGCCGGCGATGCCATGCCAGACATCGTGATAATCGGTATCGGCGGGGAAGGAGATGGAACAAATCCGCTTCCTTCCGATTTAACAGGATCGATGGACATCATCACCGCTGAAAAATTATCTTCTGAAGGAAAAACGGTTGCCGGGTATGTTGTCATCCAGGATAAGAGTTACGAATGGTTCGCAGTCGAGTTTGGTCATGTCTGTGATTATCTGATCGCAATAGGTACTGATTGGAAGGTTATTCCGCTCGAAAACCTGATTGCAGGTCTATTTGGGGAAGATGTCACAATTATAACCGGTGTCCAGGATGCGGATGAGGCAAAACTCGCGATTGAGACGCTTGAACACGGTGCAAACGGCGTTCTGATCGATACCGATGATCCGTCAGAGATCAAACGCATCAAAGGCATTGTCGAACGCTCCGGAGTACCGACAATACCGCTGCAGGTTGCAACTGTGACAGCGGTGAAACCTGTGGGCATGGGCGACCGGGTCTGCGTGGATACCTGCTCGCTTATGACTGTCGGAGAAGGGATGCTTGTTGGGTCGCAGTCGAATGGGCTCTTTCTGGTGCAATCAGAGGCAGAGGATAGTCCGTATGTGGCATCCCGCCCGTTCAGGGTCAATGCGGGTGCTGTGCATGCGTATGTGCAGGTCGGCGACAGGACACGGTACCTATCAGAACTCGGAGCAGGCGATCTGGTGACAACAGTGGACGCGAAAGGTGGGCAGAAGGATGCGATCGTCGGGCGTGTCAAGATCGAGAGACGTCCCCTCACCCTTGTCGAGGCTGAAGTTGGTGGAAACGTGATAAAAACGCTTTTGCAGAATGCTGAGACCATAAAACTTGTTGGAGCGGACGGTCTTCCGATATCGATTGCAAATCTCAAAGCCGGTGACGAGGTACTGGTTCATTTCGAGGATTCGGCACGGCATTTTGGTATGAAGATCGATGAGACGATCATCGAGAAATAGCGTACAGTTCCTTCCGTCTCGCTTCAAGAGCCTCAATCTCTCTTCCTGCATACTCTGCAGCGGTTATAATCCTCTTTCCGGCATCATCAGCCGCCTCATACACCGGCGCGATTCTCTCTTTGTATTTCAAATCGCGCATAAAATGGTGATCAGGAATGATCGTATGCGCGGGCGTTTCAGCAATAATTCGGATCAGGTTCTCGATGCTCAATTCAAGGCTCTTCTTCGAGTATCTGAACCCAAGCATATAGGTCATCGGACCATCCAGCACCACCACATCCGGCGCCTCATCGATTACAAATTGTACCTGCTCAGGCATTGACGGTCCCTCAACATCGCTCGTGTGAATGAACTTCTCGCCACCGCATTCGATTGCTGTCTGCACAACATAACCAAGTCGTGGGTTTGTTCCATGACATACCGGCATCGAAAACCGGATACGGGTCTTGCCATGTCTGAATTCGTTACTATCTGAAATTTTTATGGATTTTGGAATGCCTTCCAACTTCTTCAGGAAATACGATGCCCTTTTGGTTTGGCTTTTATTTATATTCTCTTCCGGATGTTTTGTATAAAGGATCTTATCGTTATACAGCATTGGTTCTTCCGGATTGTAATGATCATAATGATAGTGCGAAACGATCAGGATATCGGCATCTGCTGCATGATCTTTTATGTCCTGCCACAATTCTGATTCTCTCAGAATTTCCAGCGGATGCGGAGGTAACTTGTATCTGATTGGACCAAGCGCCACGCCCGGATCGATCAGGATACGAAGATCGTCTGTTTCCACGAAGGTTGCCATTGATCTGGCACCGAAACTATCGAAGGCGAGTGGTGTTATCTCCATGATATATCATTCTCACAGACACCTTTATTATGTGAGATGGTAAAGGATGCCCATGGAATTTTGCCCGGAATGCGGCAGCATGTTAACGTTGAAGGATGGCGTACTGATATGCAGACGCTGTGGATTTACAAAGGAAAAAGAAGATAGTAAGCCTGTTTTATCGGTTGAACGGCGTACAAAGAAGACGATCGCAGTGCTCGAAGGTCAGGCTGACACCGGACTGCCAACCACGCATGTGCGGTGCGAAGAATGCGGCAATGATACCGCTTACTGGTGGCTGCGACAACTGCGATCAGCAGACGAGAGCGAGACCAGATTCTTCCGGTGCACAAAGTGCGGAAGAACGTGGCGAGAATACGATTGATCCTGCAATAATATTCGAGGCTCTTCTCTGACAGTGGGATAAACAAGGATTTAAACGAAGAACCACAGGAGTGATCATACTTTGAATTTGATCACTCGAGCGACTCGATCACAGACAGAACCTGATCGATTTCTTGTTTCGTTATCACAAGCGGCGGCAGAAACCTGAGCACGGTGTCAGCAGTGCAGTTCAAGAGAACGCCGCGCTCTCT
>JAYEGV010000044.1:0-1160 GCA_034659235.1 Methanobacteriota archaeon | reverse complement strand
AATTTGATCACTCGAGCGACTCGATCACAGACAGAACCTGATCGATTTCTTGTTTCGTTATCACAAGCGGCGGCAGAAACCTGAGCACGGTGTCAGCAGTGCAGTTCAAGAGAACGCCGCGCTCTCTTGCGAGATCCACCAGATGGCTGCATCCTGATTCAAAATCCATTCCGATCATTAAGCCCATGCCGCGCACCTCCCGTACCCGGTTTCCATCCAGCGATCCGATCGATTGTAACTTATTCAGAAGATATGCGCCGAGCGTCTTTGACCGCTCAATCAGGTTTTCATTGCGTATCACAGAGATTGCAGCAAGCGATGCTGCACATGCGAGTGGATCCCCGCCAAAGGTTGTGCCATGATCGCCGCGTTCGAACTGCAGATCATTGCGTGATGCCATCGCACCGATCGGAAATCCACCACCAAGTGCCTTTGCCATGATCATGATATCAGGCAGGACTCCATAGTGCTCATAAGCAAACCATGCGCCGGTTCTCCCGAATCCGGTCTGAACCTCATCAAGGATTAGCAGAACATCCCGTGAGTCGCATAGTTCCCGCACCTCTTTTAAGTATTCGGTGTGTGCGATATGGATGCCGCCCTCGCCCTGAACCGCCTCGAGGAACACTGCTGCTGTTTCTGGCGTGATCGCTTCTTCGATTGCAGCCGCATCGTTGTACCGCACGAATGAAACGCCAGGCACGAGTGGCTCAAATGGAGTTCGGTATTTCTCCTTGTGCGTGAGACTGAGCGCTCCAAGCGTTCGTCCGTGAAACGAGTTCTCTGCCGCGATAAAATCGGTTCTCCCTGTGGTGCGGCGTGCGAGTTTTATGGCAGCCTCAGCAGCTTCTGTTCCTGAGTTGCAGAAGAAGATGCGGTCAAGCCCTGTTATTTTGTCGAGTTCCTCTGCAAGGCTGATCTGCGGCTCGGTGTAGTACAGATTCGAGGTGTGGATCAGGGTCTCTGCCTGCTTTTGAATTGCTTCGACGATTCTTGGGTGGCAGTGACCGCAGACATTGACAGCGATTCCTGCAAGGCAGTCGATGTACTCTCGTCCGTCCGCGTCCCAGACCCGGGTGCCGCTGCCTCTGGTGAGGACGATGGGCTGGCGGGTGTATGTGGGCTGGAGATATCTGGCTTCTTTGTCGATGGGGGTCATG
>JAYEGV010000043.1:0-2730 GCA_034659235.1 Methanobacteriota archaeon | reverse complement strand
GGTCTTCTTTGTCAAGACAGGAACCGAATAGGATTACTGTACTGATATTGTATTTTTTTGCATATTTTAATATAGTTGCTTTATCTTTTTCCGATAGCATTTATCTTCTCGCCTCCATTGTGTATTTCTCTGATTTTACCTTGACGTTTCTGGGCGAACGCAGTGAGCCGCAAAGCCCGTGTTAGGCAACTATTTTGCTTAGCTTGATTATTTAAGAACACAAATCTTTATTGGCCTTCGATGTGTATTCCTCTTCTTAGTATAAGGGCATCTGAGAAATTATAGTTTCCTCTTGTCAATTGAACTCTATCAAAATCGCTATCTGGCAAAGGAGGAACTTCATTGTAGGTTCGGCAAGTTGGACACTCTACAACTACGTTACTTATAGAAAGCTCCCACACATGTTTTGCCAATATAGCTCCACATTGACCACAGAGATAGTCAATATTTCCTTCCCCCTTGAACAACGGAGGGACCTCGTTGCCAGCACCATGCACAACCGTTCTGTTCAATTGCTTGGGCTTTTCAATGATGTTAAGCTTCCTCGTTCCCGTAACCCCGCTTCTTGCTTTCTTCACAGGTGTTGAGTCAACATTACTCGGAGTCACCAAGCTAGTTACCAGATTAATATCGCCAGATAATAGGTTATCGCTAATACTGTCTATTAAAGGCTCTTTTATCAATTGAGGATGGTCGTCAGGCACATTAGCCTCAATACTCACTCTACCAAAGTAGCTTGGATTGGGTATAAAATTGGCGCTTATTGTAGGTGTAAATGACATATTATTCTTATCCAAACGAAATACTATACCTAGCATCATTAGCCAAAAACCACATAGGTTGGGGAAGGAAGTTTTTTGCAATCCGTATATCACGGCTTGCCTTAAAGTTGCCAAACTCCTGTTCGATTGATTATATCCACATATAGCTAAGATTCCTGGGCTCTTTCTGTCAAGTTGACGTTCAACTTTCTTCATTGACATTTTTACAATCTTTTTAGCTCTCTTTTTTGAGACGTCTGAGACTCTACCGCATAAAGCATCTGGTTGGTAACATTCGACATATACAGAATCTTGTGTGCCTCCAATCGCCTGCAACACCAGATCTGGAGAAGCACTTTCTCCTCTTGGTACAATTTCTACTTTATGACCGGCTTTTTCTAAATGCTCAGCTACATGGAACTTTAGAATACTGTGTTTAAAATGAGTTGGAGTCTTCAGTGATGGCTCAATCTCTTTCCAAGATGGTTTTCCTCGCCATCTGCGCACAACATCTAGAGTGGTCCGCAGTTCAGCTAAGAACCATGGTGCCACAATAGCGTTTGGCAAACCTCTTCGGGTATCTTCAGCAGCTTCGAGAAGTACATGCAGTCTATGGCGATCTGTCCAATATACCCGATGCTGTTTCGACCTCTCATCTGCCGCTTTAGTAGCACTGATGGTTTTAGGGAGTAGTTCATGAGTCTCTTGTATTAGCCCTTCAACTACAGTCTCAAGTGTATTTTTGTTTTCATCGACCTCCATAATATCCATCCTTTGATTCCTATGTATATCATTCCTTTTTATATGATTCCATCTATCTAAAAGGGTGAAATGCCAAGCAAAATATCGCTTGACGCAGTATAATCCGAACCTGTTCCGCACACAACCTTTCTCTAGTCGCGATTCCCCATATTACATACTTGGATTCGGGCTGCCCGACGTCGGCAACGACTGTGATCACGCGATCGTAGTCGTATCGCTCTTTTAGGAGCGGGATTACAACAGACGTATCCAGTCCGCCGGAATATGCAAGTACTACGGTTTTCATGATAGACATAAAATCATCTCCTTATATTTTCTTGATTAAATTATGTAAAAATGTACCAATTTTTTCCAACTCATCAAGGACAGTAGAGATACTTTCCAGTTCCACATCGACCTTCTCTCTTAAACTAACCATATAATTTTACCCCCTCTTTCTCCACCAATCTGTTAAATAGACTGTCTTTACTTAAATTAACGATATCTATGCACTTTGAGACCTCAAGCAGTAACTCTCCATAAAATTTAAAGAAATTCTCCGGTTCTATCCCTTTTATACCGATATCGATATCTTTTGGGTCATCTCTATAGAGACCGGAACCGAATAAGATCACTGTACTGACATTGTACTTCTTTGCATACTTTAATATGGTTGTTTTGTCTTTTTCCGATATCATTTACCTTTCTGCCTCCATTTGCAGTCTCTTTCTGATTTTTTGTCGAAGCCGGTCTGGTACTACACGAGCCTGAACTATGCCGACTCTCCTATTATTCGGGTAACATATTCGGATCGAGTCTCGGCATTGTTTGGCAGGTTGTGTATCCGGCAATATTCGATGAAATCGTCGACATCGATCGACACTTCTGTTATATCTGCTCCTTCGGACTTTAATGTGGCAATCCACATATCTGCGTTTTCTCGCCATTCCTCCCACGTGGATTCCAAGTCTTTTGAATCGTCTGCTGTGGCTAAGAGTTGTTGCCATTGATCACGACTATAACACGCAACTATCAATTTCATCGATTTACGTTTTCTGATAAACATTTAATCACTCCACCATTCCCTTCCGCGGCTGATAGACACAGTACGGCTCTTCAGCTAGATAGTCGCCTGTCGCGGCATAAGCGCGTGCACGGCAGCCGCCGCAGACCCGTTTGTACTCACAGATGCCGCACTTCCCTTTCAGTTTACTAACATCACGCAGAT
>JAYEGV010000042.1:0-2740 GCA_034659235.1 Methanobacteriota archaeon | reverse complement strand
CAAGATTCTCGGAACGTTCATTCTCCAGTTCTCTGATCCTGTCGATCGTCTGCCTTGCCGTCTCCAGCACCCACCGATCCCGTGTCGATGCGTCCACCACTGAGATCGTCTCAGGGCGGATCGATGTCACCACACGTCCATCCTCGGTCGTGTACACGCCAACCTTGCCGACCACCGCCAGAAATTCAGGAATAGATGCGTCTGCAAGCAAGCGCGTTGCATCAGGCTGGTACTGCCCTGCATAGACAAAGAACGTGCCTGTCGGGTCTGATATCCGCGCCCGCCAGTACTCGGTATCGGTGCCGATGTCTTCCTTTTCGGTGAGCGTGCCGACGATAAAGACGCGGGTGACCTTTGCGCCGGTTGGTATCAGCACATACTGGGGCGCATACACATTCTCAAGATCTCTTTCCAGCGCAACTGACGTATCCCTCAGTTCCTGAGCAAATATCCGATACGCTACATCCCATACGAAATCAGCCATATCATGTCACCTCCGCAAGCAGAGCATCGATCTCAGAATTGTTGACCGCGCCCATTGGTTGAACGCTCTCAACGAGCAGATATCTATCGAGCACACGCCCGACCATGGTGTAGTATCTGCCGAGCAGCCGTCTCTTCATCTCATCCAGAACCACACTCTGATCGAGCGCGTCAACAGCCATCTCCTTTGCCTTGTCGAGCGTGATCCCGCTGACACTTTCCGTGATCTCGCGGTTCAAGAGCGCCTCCTGCACCATATTTCCATTGTCCATCACCGCTATGATGCGGAGATCATGGATGCCGTCCACGTTCCCGTGTTCCATGCAGGTCCCCTTCATTAGCGCGCGGTTGCAGATCGGGCACCGTCTGATCAGCCCGGAACTATCCTTTATGCGGACCATTGCGCCTGCAAACTCAGTTGCAGTGAACCCTACCTCGATCTCCTCATCCAGTTCTTTGATCGATGTGTTTCTGCTGAATTTCACGCTGAACCTTCCATCGAACTCATCTGTGGTCAGATTATCAAACGAATAGCTTTTGCCCTCCAGAAGAGCTGGTAACTCGGATTTCGCCCATTTCACAAACTTGATCGTTCCTGTTTCGTCTCCAACGAGTCCAACCTGATCGATCGATTCATGTTCGCTCTCCCACAGCTGCACAACCTTCGCACGCAGGTTGATCCACTGTCCGCTCTGATTGATGCCGTCTATGCTTATCAGTTGCGATTCTCGATCCGGGGTTTCAATCTCCTCATCCAGTTCTTTGATCGATGTGTTTCTGCTGAATTTTACGCTGAATCGTTCTTCAAACTCATCTGTGGTCAGATTCTCAAAGGAATAACTTTTACCTTCTTCGAGCGGCGGCAACTCAGATTTCGCCCATTTCACAAACTTGATTGTTCCTGTTTCGTCTCCGATGAGCCCGACCTGATCGATCGATTCATGTTCGCTCTCCCACAGCTGCACAACCTTCGCACGCAGGTTGATCCACTGTCCGCTCTGATTGATGCCGTCTATGCTTATCAGTTGCGATTCTCGATCCATGGTCTCGATCTCCTCATCCAGTTCTTTGATCGATGTGTTTCTGCTGAATTTTACGCTGAATCGTTCTTCAAACTCATCCGTGATCATATTCTCAAACGAATAACTTTTACCTTCTTCGAGCGGCGGCAACTCGGATTTCGCCCATTTCACAAACTTGATTGTTCCTGTTTCGTCTCCGATGAGTCCAACTTGATCGATCGATTCGTGTTCGCTCTCCCACAACTGTACAACCTTTGCACGCAGATTGATCCACTGTCCACTCTCGTTGATGTCGGCTACCGTTACCAGATGTGCTTCCCGATCAGGGGTCTCAATCTCCTCGTCAAGCTCGGAAATGCGTGTGGTTCGGTTCATCTTCACGCTGAAATGCCCCTGCCATTCGTCTGTTGTCATATTCTCAAAAGAATAACTTTTTCCTTCTTCGAGAAGAGGCAGGTTGGATTTTGTCCATTTCACAAACTTGATCGTTCCTGTTTCGTCCCCGATGAGTCCGACCTGATCGATGGTTGGGGATGCACTCTCCCACAACTGTACAACCTTTGCACGCAGATTGATCCACTGCCCGCTCTCTTTGATATCAGCGATCTGTGCGGATGAGGCTCCCTCTGGCGTGCCATAATAATCTTCTCGTTTGATGTTATATTCCCGCAGGAAGTAACTGACAACGCTTCGCTGTGCCTCTGCAATCGGGACCTTGAACCGTTCGGTCAGATCGAGGATGCGTCGGTCAATCTCGTGAGGTTCGATATCAACATTCAGTTCGAGGAATCGTTTTCGTATCTGTTCGGATATTTCCTGGATCATGTCATTCCCTCGGTTATTCAAGTTATGTTTCCTCGTGTAACACTTGGATAGATAAAGGTACTCAAAGAGTGGGGTGAAAGTGATCTCGTCCATCGCGGAATATGATGATGCCCGGTATCATGGTTCGGAGGGATCATCTCCGAATGAGCGGAAGAGAGGGGTTATATGTGTAGCATCGAGGTGGTTGTGACAAAAAAATTCATAAACCATCAACAATAGATGAGATACTATGCTTGAAAACCTTAAGAACTTGTTCGATCAGTATTCCTTCGATATTTCGATGAATAACCTGATCGCCTTCTTTTTGATAATCTTCTTCACCCTTGTTCTTCGAAAACTCGCCCTGCATCTCTTTGAAAAAAAACTGGCGTATCTCACCAGAAAGACAAAAACAGAACTTGATGACCTGC